>JBKPKF010000124.1:0-32720 GCA_046730995.1 Pseudomonadota bacterium | reverse complement strand
ACCGCGTGTAGTCGCGGACGTGAACGGCGACATCCTGCGTCGGCGGGTTGGTCAAGATCGATTCGTCGTCCCCGGCCATGTGATTCCCCTCAGGAGATTGTCGGCCGTCCATAACAAGGCCGCGCGACTGGCCCAACCCCTAGTAGGGCCCTTGCAGAAATTCAGCTCCTTTAAGCACGCCTTTACCCCTCGCGGGATAGAGTGACGCAACAAGGAGCCGATGATGGCCGAAGAGCGCGTTCGTTCCCTATTGCTGCTCGACGCGGATGCCGATGAGCGCCGATTGATCTCGGCGATCGCCGCCCGTGCAGGCTGGAGCGCCGTTGGAGCAGCCGACTGCGATATGGCCGTCGCCCTGCTTCAAGGCCCCCACGGCCGCGAGGTGCAAGCCGTCCTGCTCGGCTCCTGGGACGCGGAGACGAGCCCCAAGATCGTCGCGGAGCTTCGCGAACAACGGGAGAACCTTCCCCTGATCGTTCTCGGACACGGCGATTCGGTCGCGGTGGCCGTGGAAGCGATGCGCGCCGGGGCGAGCGATTTCCTCGTCCGGCCCGTCGCTCCGGAGAGGCTGTTGGAGGCGCTCGCGGCCAATTCCGATCGGCGCAAGGCTGCCGGCGAGCTCGCTCCGGTGTCGGAGAAGCTCGCGCCCGAACTTTCGCTCGAACAGCTGATCGGGGCGGCTCCGGAATTTCGCGCCGCCCTCGCTGTTGCCGCTAAGGCCGCCCGTAACCGCCTTCCGATCCTGATCATCGGCGAACCGGGAACGGGCAAGGAGACTGTCGCGCGGGCAATCCATGCGGCAAGCCTTCGCGCTCGCGGCCCGCTCCACGTGCTCGACTGCAAGGCGGTTCCGGCCAATATCATCGACAGCGAGCTGTTCGGCCATGAAAAAGGCGCGTTCCCGGGCGCGTTCGCGCCCAAGACCGGAAGGGTAGTCCAGGCAGATAATGGTACGCTGCTGCTGGACGAGATCGGCGCACTGCCGCCGGAGACGCAGGAGCGCCTCGACCGCGTTCTGGCGACCGGCGAAGTCCGCCCGGTCGGTCTCAACGGCAGCCACTCGGTCGATGTCCGGGTTATCGCCACTTGCAGCCGGCCGCTTCCCGACGACTTCAATCCCGGACTTGCCGAGCGGATCGGAACCACGACCGTCACCCTGCCGCCGTTACGTGAACGCAGCGGCGACATCCCTGCTCTTGTCCGCCACCTGCTGAGCCGTTTCTGTGACCAAACGGGCATGCGCTCGCTTTCGATCGGCAATGACGCACTAGCGGTGTTGATGCGCTACGGCTGGCCGGGAAATGTCCGGCAGCTCGCCGGAGTGTTGTTCCGTGCCGGCCTGCAGTGCAATGAAAGCTCGCTCACCGCCGAGCATTTTCCGCATATTGCCATACAGTCGCGGTTTTCGGGCCGGCGCAGCGATTTCGCGCCGACGCTCAGCATCTCGAGCAGCGCCGAAGCGATCGCAGGCTCTCCGGGCGTCACCTTGTTCACCGGCGACGGCCATTTGCGGCCGCTCGAAGACATTGAGGCCGACATCATCCGCCTTGCCATCGGCCATTACCGTGGCCGCATGACCGAAGTCGCGCGCCGGCTCGGGATCGGCCGCTCGACGCTCTATCGCAAGCTCGGAGAGCTCGGGATCGACACCGCGGCTTAAGCGGCGTCAGCCAAATCCACGCAGCCGAATTGCACCACGTGGTGACTGAGAAGCTGCCCCAGCCGACCAGTCATCCAGCCGCGGCGATACGCCCTCTGCATGATATCGAGGTCGGGTGCTCCATTGCCCTCAATAAGGGTCAGCCCCTCGGGAGTTATCGCGACATCCCAACCGATGAGGACGCGGTCGGAAAAGGCTCGGTGGGCCTGCTCGGTGAATGCCTGGAACTGGTCCCAATGAGGTAGCCGAAATCCCTCGATTTGGCCGCCAGAAGTGGGATGTCGTTCGAGCCAGCCGAGGCTGCAATCCATCCCAAGGTTGCTCGCAAGCCCAAGCCTGCCGGTCTCGAGATCGACGGCTGCGGCAATTCCG
Source organism: Pseudomonadota bacterium (assembly GCA_046730995.1). Taxonomy (GTDB): domain Bacteria; phylum Pseudomonadota; class Alphaproteobacteria; order Sphingomonadales; family Sphingomonadaceae; genus Sphingomicrobium. Next base: position 30,688 of record JBKPKF010000124.1, on the reverse strand, counting down.
CCGGCGTGAAGATTGTCGACGACTCGGTTTTCACCGATCGCCATGCGCAGGACTGCGCCAAGCAGTTCGGGGTCACCCGATTCATTGAGGCACGTGAGCGCCCGGACGGTCGAGAGCGCGCCATTGTTCAATAGCTCAAGATCGGAATGATTGCGAACCCGCGGCTGAATGATTCGAGGGCCGCTCCACGATTGGGCGGCGATGGCGAACAGCATTCCAATGGTGTCGAGCACCTTGCCGTCGGAGGACCGGTGGCGGCCGGGGCCGAGATAGTCCCAACGTTGCGCTCCGCGACCGCCCTTCCCGTCAATGGGCTTTACGAACAGGTCGGCCGCAAGCTGGTCCAACGAGGAGAGCCCGTCGACGCCGTCGTGACGAACGATCGCGATCACCGGGACGGTGAGCACGGCGCGCGCTTCGCACCAGCGAGAGAATTCGGCCTTGTCGGCAAGTTCCGATGCCGGAGGTTTCATGTGCTTGAATAGGGCCGGAACGCCGTCCTTGCATTCGCAGCGCTGAATGAAGCTCCGCGCTTCGCGCTTCACCGGATGCCGATGCAATTCGTAGATATAATACCAGGGAGGAAGGACCCCGGCTTTCACATACAACCAGACCTGGTCGCCTAGCTGGGTGAGAATCGACCGATTGGCTTGGCCCCTGATGGTGCCGCCGTTGCGCGCAGTGAACCAGACCATCATCCCGATCACGATGATCGGCGCCAGGAGCAGGCCGAGCAGCAGTTCGAGCAGGTCCCCGGGCGAAGCCGGCGTCCAGTAGCGCGATCGATACGCACTGCGGACAAGCTTCCCGGGGCTATCGGGCGGCGGATGCCTCAGCGCGCGAACTGCGATCGGAAGGCCGGCGACCCGGTAGACGATCTTGGTAGCATGGTTCCTTGCGGATCGCCGGAATGACCTGACCATGGACTTCGCCAACCGCCTCCGCTTTTCGTGGGGAAGACGAATGACTAACTGTGGCGAAATCGGGGCGGTCCCGTAACTCCGCGGCAAACGGCGATAAATCAGCGGGCGAGAGTTTCGGTTACCCTGCGTCCGGGGTGGCTCACGGATCGACTCGCGACGGACTCGTGCGGTTCCTGCCATGACGGACTCCGGCCGCTGCGAAGCGCAGCGCGACTGTCTTGTTTGGCAGTTCCAGATTGCGACGGCCTGACAGGACCATGACTTATGCGTTCATGAACTGATCGAAATCAGGATCGTGGTGTCAGCGCCTGGTCCCGAAGGCCGCGCCATATGCGCAACGCCTGCACCGTTTCGAACACGTCATGCACGCGGAGGATTTGGGCACCCTGCTCGGCGGCCTTGATGGCGAAGGCGATGCTTCCCCCGAGCCGCCGATCGGCTGATGCCTCTCCCGACAGGGCCCCGATCGTTCGCTTCCGGCTCGCTCCGACGACCAGCGGGCAACCAAGCGAGTGGAGCAGTGCCAGCCCGTTCATCAGCTCCAGGTTGTGCGCGACGTTCTTGCCGAAGCCAAAGCCGGGATCGATGAGGATCTTGTCGCGCGCGATTCCCGCGCTTTCCGCCGCACGGATCCGTTCCTCGAGCCAGAGATAGATCTCGACCAGCGCGTCGTCGTAGCGGGGGTTGTCCTGCATCGTCTCGGGCGCGCCCTGATGGTGCATCAGGACCACTGGAGCTCCGGCGGCAGCGATCACTCCGGCTGATCGGTCGTCGTAGGTCAGAGCCGAGACGTCGTTGATCATCCGCGCACCGGCCTCGAGCGCCGCCGTCATGACGTCAGCCTTCCGGGTGTCGACCGAAACCGCGGCCCCGCCAGCCGCGAGCTGGCGGATGACCGGAGCGGCTCTCTCGATCTCGTCGCCCTCCCACACGAGCTTGGCACCCGGGCGAGTCGATTCTCCGCCGACGTCGACAACTGCGGCGCCGTCTCGCGCCATGTCCGCTCCGGCTTCGGCCGCAGCTCTGGCATCCTGGAACGCACCACCGTCCGAAAAGCTGTCCGGGGTAACGTTGACGATGCCCATGACTTGAGGCTGGTCGAGGCGGATTGTCCGCTCCCCCAGCTGAAGCGGTGGCCGCGGGGACGTCAGTGCCGTCCATTGCGCACTCATGTCGGCATCGAAGCGTTGCTCAATGCCCTCTACGGGCACCAACTCGGTTGTAGCGCGCTTATGCCCCACCAGCTCGATCAGCTCTGCGGCAGCGAACCAGTTGAGACCCCCGGCCAAGCGCGCGAGTTTGCCGTCGTGACCGAAGGGTGAATCCACGAATGCCGTCGGACGAATGAGAGTCCGCATTACTGCTCGAGTTCCGAAGGAGGCCGCCCGACCGGCGCGCTGGGCGTCTTCGGTTCGCGCGCGTCGAGCGCCGCGAGCCAACCTGCTGTGTCGTTTCCGACGCTGATTTGGGGGCTCGAAGGCTCGTATCCGAGGCGTTGTTCCCAGCCGAGGATCGTCACAAGGGCGCGCCGGAACTGTCGTACGAACGTATCGGGCTGACGCATGGCTTGGTTGATGAAAGCATAGCCGAAGAAGGTCCAATCATTGCCGGCCGAACAGCCGAACGACGACTTCATCGAAGAGGCGGCGGTGGCAACGACGGTCCGTGGGGCCGCCAAGGCCGGTACGAATTGTCCGGAGAAGCAAGCCTGGAGGATGATCAAGCGATTCTTGAATCCGGGCTGTGCGAGCATTGCGGAAAGCTGAGCCGGAGCGATGATAGCCTCGCCGCGCTTTGGATCGCGAAAATTGAGGCCAGCGCGCGGCGATCCGTGGCTCGTCGTGTAAAGAACGAGCACGTCTTCATCCCGGTTCATCATCGATGCGACCTTCCCGAGCGCGCGCGCAAGCCCGCCGGGAGTCGCTGCGGCGTCCGCCTTGTCGCCGCCCTCATCGCTGGCAAGAACCACCGTTCGCCCCTCGGCATCGAACCGGCGGGAAAGCACGCGGCCCGCCTCCCGGGCTTCGCGGCCGAATACTGGATCCGAATCCAGGGCCGCGACAATCACATACGCGTCCACGATTCCAGGCCGCTGCGGCTGTAGCCTGGCGAGAGCTCCATCGATCCGCCGCTCGTCATCGAAGAGAAGCGCAGGCGCGTCGGCTGCAACGAACAGCGCGATAAGGCACGCCAGGCAGGTCTTGAGCGGCCAGCTCATGCGGCTCTTCTCACCGCCTCCCGCGGGCTGTGCAAGGGGTTAGGCGAGGTTGGCGAAATGCTTCTGCCGGAGCGCGTCCAGGGGCTGCGGTGTTCCGCTGGCCTCTATGTGCCAGAATGTCCAGCCGTTGCACGAAGGGGCATTCTGCAGCGCGGCCCCGACCTTGTGGATCGAGCCTGAATGCGATCCGCAGGTGATCGATCCGTCAGCGCGAACCGAGGCTGTCCAGCGGCGCTTCGCATCGATCAGCGTGGTGCCGGGAGGCACCAGCCCGCTTTCAACCAACACTCCGAAGGCTACGCGCGGCAGCTCGCGCTTGTCGGCGACCGTCTGCATCGCGCTTTCGTCGAGCGGAAGCGTCGATTGGATGCGCTCATGCGCGACTTTCACGTAAGCAGGCTCGCGTTCGATCCCGATCCACCGGCGGCCGAGACGCCGCGCCACAGCCCCCGTGGTGCCTGTCCCGAAGAAAGGGTCGAGCACCACGTCGCCGGGCTTCGTGCAGGCGAGCAGGATCCGGTAGAGCAATGCTTCGGGCTTTTGCGTCGGATGCGCCTTGCCGCCGTCCTCGCCCTTGACCCTTTCGCCGCCGCTGCAGATCGGCAGCAGCCAGTCCGACCGCATTTGAAGATCGTCGTTGAGCGCCTTCATCGCGCGGTAATTGAAGGTGTAGCGCGCCTTCTCGTCCTTGGCGCACCAGATGAGGGTCTCGTGGGCATTGGTAAATCGCGTGCCGCGGAAGTTCGGCATCGGGTTGGTCTTCCGCCAGACGACGTCGTTGAGGATCCAGAAGTCGGCGTCCTGCAGCAGAGTGCCGACCCGATAGATGTTGTGATAGCTGCCGATCACCCAGATGGTGCCGTCGTCTTTGAGGATCCGCCGCGCCTGATCGAGCCAGTCGCGGGTGAAATTGTCGTAGGTCGTCAGGCTCTCGAACTTGTCCCACTCGTCATCGACCGCATCGACTCGGCCGCCTTCGGGCCGGAACAGGTCGCCGCCCAGCTGCAGATTGTAGGGAGGGTCGGCGAAGATCATGTCGACGCACTTGTCGGGAAGCCGCGCCATCTCGGCGATGCAATTGCCCTCGAGGATCGTGTCGAGCGGCAATTCGCGCGCCACCGGGCGCGCCGGGCGCACAACTGTCCCCCTGTCCGCAATGCGGGCGATGAGATTCATTAGCCTTGCCCCTTCTCTCGGGCGCGAAGGTGAGTCAGGCCGGACTCGCGGTCAAGCGAACAAGGGTTAACGACTCATTTCGTGACGTGAGAACGAAGCGAGTCCGCTGCCGCGGCACCACAAGATGTTGAGTCCGAACCTGTGGTCGAGACTCAACCGATGGTGGTGTGACTCGAAGGACTCGCTTGGTTGATTTCGACCAGCGCAAGCTCCGGTTGAGCGTCGCGATCCATGATTTCACGCACCAATCCAAAGCTTCGGCGGTGCAGCGGGGTCAGGCCCAGGTCGTTGATCGCGCGGCGGTGATCGGGGGTCGGATAGCCTCTGTTATGCTCCCAACCGTATCCCGGATATTGGTCCGCGTAGTCGACCATCATCCGGTCGCGCGTGACCTTGGCGATGATCGAAGCCGCCGCGATGGAGCGGCATTTGGCATCGCCATCGACGATCGCCCTCGACGGCCGCTGCCAGCGCGGAGTCGCATTCCCGTCGACCAGCACCCAGGCCGGCTCCAGCCCTAGCGCTTCGACCGCCCGAGTCATCGCCAGCATCCGCGCCCAATAGATGTTGATGCTGTCGATTTCCTCTACGGTCGCGACGCCGACCCCATAAGCGGCGCACTTGACCAGCCGTTTGTAGATCGCCTCTCGCTTCTCGAGGGGAAGGTTCTTCGAATCGTCGATCCCACGAGGGAATCTGCAGCGGTCGAGGATACAGGCCGCGGCAACAACCGGTCCCGCGAGCGGCGCGCATCCCGCTTCATCGACGCCCGCGAGCGGCTGCGGATAATCGAGCTCGAGCTTGAAAGAACAGCGCCGCGGCATGCCGCTTCTTATTCGTCATTCCCGCGCAAGCGGGAACCCAGTTTTTCGTTCTTGGCTGGATCCCCGCCCTCGCGGGGATGACGAAATCTGTGGATTAGTCTTCCATCCGCCACGGCGGGAAGCGCCGCGCTTCACCCGCCTTGTAGAGGAAGATGATATTGCCGTCCGGGTCGCGAAGCCGCGCCTCGCGCCACATCCAGGGCTGGTTTCGCGGCCCGTGTTCGAACGGGATTCCGCTCCGGGCGAGCTGCTCGACCCGCTCATCCAGGTCGTCGCATTCAAGATAGACCGCCGTCGTCGCGATGATCTTCTCTTCTGGGTCGATCTGGACTGAGAAAGTGACCCCGCCCGACGTTTCGAACCGCGCATAGTCGGGCGGATTGTCGACGATCTGCTTAAGTCCGAGGCGGCGGTAGAAATCGACCGAGCGTTCATAATCGGTGCCCGTCACCGTCACCTGATTGAGCCGCAACGGCCCGCCGCAATCGAGCCGAACATCCTGCTGGCCGATCGGCCCCGCGCCCTGCCCGAGCCCCGGCGCTTCGAACAGCGCCACCCGGACGAACTCGCGGGCGCGGGCGACCGCGTCGGCCAAGCTCGTCCCCTGGCCCAGCAAGGTCGCAATGGCCGTCGCCAGCGTGCAGCCCGTGCCGTGAGTCTGCTCCGTATCGATCCGCTGCCCCTGCCAGCTCGTCATATTGTCTTCTTCGATGAGGGCATCGGCGAGCGCGTCGCCTTCCTCGTGGCCGCCCTTGATCAGCACCGCGCAGCCATGCGCTCCAACTAGGTGGAGCGCGGCCGCAACAGGATCTTCCTCCGACGTCAGTCGAGCAAGCTCCGGGAGGTTCGGCGTGGCCAGGGTCGAGACGTCCATCAGCCGGCCAAACGCCGAGATCGTCGCCTCGTCCGCGAGGGCGGCGCCGCTGGTCGCTACCATCACCGGATCGAAAACGATCGGAAGACTAGGGTCTGCGGCCCTAAGCTCCTGAAGGCGAACGGCAATTTGCTTCGCGGCAAAAGCTGAGCCGATCATTCCGATTTTGACCGCATCAACGCCGATATCGGCCACAACGGCATCGATCTGGGCGAGAATGACTTCGGCGGGCACGGGGTGAACGGCGGTGACCCCCAAAGTGTTCTGGGCGGTGATCGCGGTGACGGCGGTCATGGCGTGGCCGCCGAGCATCGTCACCGTCTTGATATCGGCCTGAATCCCCGCGCCGCCGCCCGAATCCGAGCCGGCGATAATGAGGATGCGGGCTGTCGAGGTCATCGAATCAGCTTTCGTCCCGCTCCCAGGGGCGAAGTTCTCCATGCGCACGACACAGTCGTTTGGCCGACAAATACCAAGAAAAGGTTCACGCGGCCGATTGGACGGCCTCGCAAATGTCGTCGACAAGCCGCTCCACCAGCGCAGGATCGTCGCCCTCGGCCATGACCCGGATCAGGGGCTCGGTGCCCGATTTGCGGATGACGAGCCGGCCCCGGCCCCCAAGCTCCGCCTCCGCCGCTGCGATTCGCTTGCGGACGCTGTCGGCTTCGAGTGGCTCACTGGAGCCATTGAAACGAACGTTCTTCAGAAGCTGGGGCAATGGCTCGAACTGGCGCAAAAGCTCGCTCGCGGGCCGCTTCGCCTCGACCAAAGCGGCCAACACCTGAAGGCCGGCGACGAGCCCGTCGCCCGTCGTCGAATGATCGGCAAGGATGATGTGCCCCGACTGCTCGCCGCCGATATTGCAGCCCCGGGCGCGCATTTCTTCGAGCACGTAGCGGTCGCCGACCTTGGTCCGGTGGAGTTGGAGCCCGGCTTCGGAGAGTTTTCTCTCAAGGCCCAGATTCGACATGACGGTCGCCACCACCGCATCGCCGCCGAGCTCGCCCCGCCGATGCATCCCGAGCGCAATCAACGCCATCAGCTGGTCGCCGTCGACCATCTCGCCCTTTTCGTCGGCGACGATCAGCCGGTCGGCGTCGCCGTCGAGCGCAAGTCCGATATCAGCGCCGCTCGCGACCACCGTTTCCTGAAGCAGGCCCGGATGGGTCGAACCGCATTCGTCATTGATGTTGAGGCCGTTCGGATTGACGCCGAGCGCCACGACCTCCGCGCCCAGCTCCCACAAGGCATCCGGGGCAACGTGATAAGCAGCGCCATTTGCGCAATCGATGACAACCTTGAGGCCGTCGAGGCGCAGATGCTCGGGAAAGGTGTCCTTGGCGAACTGGACATATCGTCCGCGTGCGTCGTCAATCCGGCGGGCGCGGCCGATTTCGGGCGACTTGGCGAGCTTCGGCTCCTTTTCCATGCGCTGCTCGATAGCCCGTTCGGCGTCGTCGCTGAGCTTGTATCCATCGGGGCCGAACAATTTGATGCCGTTGTCGGCGAAGGGATTGTGCGAGGCGGAGATCATGACGCCGAGGTCTGCGCGCATCGACCGGGTCAGCATCGCCACCGCCGGCGTCGGCATCGGCCCCAGCAGCACCACGTCCATGCCGACGCTGGTGAAGCCCGCGACCATCGCCGATTCCATCATATAACCCGACAGGCGAGTGTCCTTGCCGATGACGACACGGTGGCGGTGGTCACCGCGAAGGAAATGCGCACCGGCGGCCTGGCCGACGCGAAGCGCGGTTTCGGCCGTCATCGGCTCCACGTTGGTCGTGCCCCGAATTCCGTCGGTGCCGAAGAATTTCCGTGTCATCGCGACGCGTCTACTCCCTCCGTCACCCCCGCGAAAGCGGGGGTCCCATTGCCTTCAAGAACAAGCGGGATTCCCGCTTTCGCGGGAATGACGGGCTACATCCAGCGCCAGAAACCCGCGGGGATTGGGTGCAGCCACGTCGCCAGGAAAAAAAGCACCGTTCCGCCGACGAGGGCTACCGCTCCTGGATTTGCGATTCCTCGCGTGAATGGAATGAAGGCGGTCTGAGCGGTCCATTCGTGCCAGGCATCGCCCATCAGTTTGTGTTTCTTGGCGTCCTGCCCCGCGGCCCCGAACAGCGCCATGATGATGATCGTGCCGTCAAAGACGAACGTCTTGGGCATGCCGAGGAGCATCATGTGAACGCCGGCCCAGATGGCGAAGCTCCACATCATCGGATGGCGGGTGATCCGGAAGACTCCCGTCGGTCCGCCCCTTGGCCCGCGCGCTCCCGGCAAGGCCGGATTGCGAATGAAGGAACCGACGAGCAGGATCGCCGCGAACCACATCAGCAGGGTTCCGGCGATCCACCCGGCTTCGCCAGCATCCCACAACGGCGGCTCTCGGCCGCACGCGTGGTAGAAATAGATCATCGAGCCGAAGGTCAGCAGCGAAATGACCGAATAAAGGCCTTGGAACGGCCTTTCGCCCATCGCTCGAACGAGCGGGCCGCGGAGCGGATGGGACATCAGGAAATGCGTCGCGAGAAAGGCGATGCACGAAAGGAAGAGACCCATCTGAACGGTCAATGCCGGTACGCCTCAGGAAGCTCGCGGCGCGGCAGGTAGCGATATCGGTCGCGAAGCCTTGTCTGGTGGGTTTCGAGCGGCTGGCGCACCCCGTCGATATACACTTGCTCCGCCGTGCTGGAACCCTCGAGCGGGTCGCCCGACCAGATGACGACGTCGGCGCGGCGGCCCGGCGCCAGGCTTCCGATCTCGCCACTCATTCCGACCGCCTGCGCGGGCCGGGAGGTGATCATTGCGAGCGCCTCGCCCCAGCTCACGCCGGTCGCTCCAGGCACCTTCTGAAGGCCGACGAGATTGGCCGCATACTGCCGCTCCATGAAGAGATTCCGGGTGTCATTGTCGTCGATCATGCCGATCGAGACATTGACCCCCTGGGAGCGCATCCGCCCGACGTTCGACTGGGTCGCCGCGAGCTGCTCGAACGACGCCGGCAGATCATTCACCGCCGATGCGATGACCGGGATTCCGGACCGCGCGATCCGATCCGCGACCATCCAGCCCTCGCTCGCTCCGACCAGCACGATCTTGAGGTTGCGGAACTCCCGTTTGAGTTCGAGCACCTGCAAGATGTCGCTGGCTCGCTCGACATGAACGAGCAGATATTGGCGGCCCTGCAGCACCGGGACGAGCGCGGCGGCGTCGAAGCGGGTCAGCAACACGTCTTCGCTGCGCCGAGCTTCTATTCCGTACACGCGCGATTCGTTCGGATTGCGAACGATCGGCCGCTCGCGTTCATCGGGTACTTGCCCGCGCGCCGCCTGGATCTGCTCCCCGAAGTGCCGGAGCTCCCCCGCCTCCCGCAGCGCATTGCGGAACAGGATGTAGGCCGAAGCTCGCGACCCGCCGGCTTTGTCCTTGCCGGTCTCGCCAAGCTCGACGAACTGGAAAAGGCGGGCGCGCGTGACCGGATCCATGTCGGCGCCCGTGTCGATCACCGCGCCCTGCCCGGCGAAAATGGTCTTGCCGGCGCTCGGGGCGACCAGCGCGCGAGTCACCCCGTCGGCACGGTTCACGCCGACGGTTTGATACAAGGGGTTGATGGCTGGAACGACGTCGATCGCGGCGTTGAACGGCCCGTTGTTGCCGGTGTCATCCGCGCCGTCCGCCGACAGATCGACGTCGGCGAGGCCAAGGCGCGAGAATCCGGCGACGATCCCGGGGGTCACCCACTTGCCGGACGCGTCGACGACCTGCGCCCCGGCGGGGACGCTGACCCCGGCGCCGGCGGAGACCACTCGGCCGTTGCGGACGACAACCGTGCCCCCACGGATCGGCTCCGATCCGTCGCCCTTGGCGACAACGCCGTTCACGATCGCGAAGGTTTGCGCGCCTGCGGGGACTCCGGCCGCGAGCAGCAGCGCGGCGGCGACGTGCCGGATCATTTCACATCCCCCTCGCCCGGCTGCCCGAGCTCGAAATCGCTGACCGGGCGCTTCTTCGGGTCATTGGCGTCATACATTTCGGCCCCATCAATCCACACTCGCTCGGGGCGCGTGTAATCGCTGAACGGATCGCCGTTCCACAGGACCAAATCGGCCATTTTCCCGGCTGCCAGCGTTCCGGTCTTGTCGAGAATTCCGAGCGCCTTGGCCGGGTTTCGGCTGAGCCATTCCCATGCCACGGCTTCGCTCAAGTTCGGAACGCCTGCGCGGATGCCGTCGGCAAGCGCCTTCGCGGCCTCTTGGTTCAAGCGCTGGATATAATTGGCGTCGTCCGAATGAACGATGGCGCAGGCGCCCGCATTCTGAACGAACGGGATGTTCTCCTTGATCGCGTCGTAGCTTTCCATCTTGAAGCCGTACCAGTCGGCCCACATCACCGCGCAAATGTCGTTCGCCGCGAGCAAATCGGCGATTTTGTAAGCCTCCACCGCATGGTGGAACGCGGTGATGCGATAGCCGAACTCCTTCGACATATCGATCATGTTAGCCATTTCATCGGCGCGATAGCAGTGGTTCTGCACCAGGATCTTGCCGTCGAGCACGCCCTTCAGCGTATCCATCGCGAGGTCGCGCTCGGGCATGTCGCCGCCGTTCCTGTAATATTTGTCCCACTTGCGCTTGTAGGCTTGCGCCTTGACCCAGGTCGCCCGGGCAAGTGCGATATTGCCCATCCTGGTCTGGGGCATGTTTCCCTTCGAGCCGTAGACCCGCTTCGGATTTTCGCCGCAGGCCATCTTGAGCCCGTAGGGCGCGCCGGGGAATTTCATATCCTGCGCCGTTCGGCCGGGAACGTTCTTCAGCACCACCGACCGGCCGCCGAACAGATTGGCCGAGCCCGGCAGCACCTGCAACGTGGTCACTCCGCCGTTCATGAGCGCTCGTGAGAAGCCCGGGTCCTGGGGCCAGACGCTGTGTTCGGCCCAGACTTCCGGCCGCACCGGCGAGGTCGCCTCATTGCCGTCCGACAGTGCCTGGACTGCGGGCGATGGATAATCGCCAAGGTGGCTGTGAACGTCGATGATTCCAGGGGTCACGAACTTGCCGGTGCCGTCGATCTCCACCGCTCCGGCGGGCGAAGCAAGCTCGGGCCCTCCGACCGTCTGGATCACCCCATCGCCGAACACGACGGTACCGTCGTTGATCTGGTGGCCGTCACCGTCGAGCACGGTCGCGTGGCGGACGACGGTCAGAACGCCGGGATAGCGCTGATAGGTCGACGGATAGGGGTCCTCATTAATGCGGATCGCGGGCGCTGGCTTGGGCTTCTCTTCCATCGCTGCGCAGGCGCACAGCGCGAGGGAGGCGGCGGCGATGGCCAGCAGCCGAAGGGTCATTTAACCCCGTGCATCCATTTCTGGAGCGGCCAGGAAAGCACGAACAGCAGGGCGCCTGCCGCGATCGCAATCCAGGCGATGGTGGTGAAGGTCGAGGTATAAGCCTCGAGGCTAACCTTAAGGTTCGTCACCTGGCCGCCGACAGTCTCGACGCTGGCGAACTGCGCGACCATGCCCGCGAAATATTGCGCAACCGAGATCGACAGGAACCACACGCCCATCATCAGCCCTACGACACGCGCGATCGAAAGCTTCGTGATCATGCTGAGGCCCACGGGCGAGATGCAGAGTTCGGCGAGTGAGTGGAGCAGATAGAGCCCGCCCAGCCACCACAGGCCCACCTGGAAGTTGTTGGCGGGCCCGGCGAAGGTCGAGCCCCAGACCAGGAAGAGGAAACCCGCGCCCACTCCGGCAAGCGCGATCGAAAATTTGACCGGTATCGAAGGCTCCAGTCCGCGCTTCGCGAGGAACACCCAAAGCATGCTCATCAGCGGCGCAAACAGCACGATGCAAGCGGGATTGAACTGCTGGGTCTGCGGGGCGGACATCGTGAACAGGCCGAACACGCTCCGGTCCGTATTCCGGTCGGCGAACAGGGTCAGCGAGGAGCCCGCTTGTTCGAACAAGGTCCAGAAGAAGACGTTGAAGACAATCAGAACCATCGCGGCGGTCATCATCTGCGCTTCCGTGCGCGTGCCCTTGGTATAGGACCAGATGAGGATCGCCGGCACGCTGACCACGAAGGTCCCGAACAGCAATTTGCCCATCAGCGACAGCGACATGAGGTAGCCGACAAAACCCGATCCCTCAGCGGGCGGAGCGGAGTTCATGAGGTTGCTGAACAGGAACACCAGCACCGGCACCGCGACGACGGCACCGATATAGATGGCTATGTCGCGATTGGGCGCATCGGCCGGCCGGTCCCCGTAACCCGCCAAACGACCTCCGTCGAACTGCATCAGGCAGTAACTGATCAGCATTCCTACTCCGGCGAGGCTCAGGCCGGCCCACCAGCCTATCCAGTCGGCCAGCACCGGGCAGAACAGTTGCCCGAGGACCGATCCCAAATTGATGCCCATGTAGAAAATGGTGAAGCCGGCATCGCGTCGCCGGTCGCCTTGTTCGTAGAGCGTGCCGACGATGGTCGAGATGTTCGGCTTGAAGAAGCCGTTGCCGACTGAGATCAGTGAAAGCGCGATCAGCATGATGGCGACGGTGAGCGAGTTGCGATCGGCCCCGGCCTCCATCGACCCTTTCGGCAGGTGCCTGGCTTCAGTTCCATTGTCGAGCAGGGAGATCGACCCGTCCTCGTTGCCGCGGATCAGCAGTTTCTTGCCGCTGTCGACAATATACCGGGCCTCTTGCGGGTTGCTGGTCGGACGATCGACGAAATTGTCGACCACGACTTCGTACCGTTTGCCGTCGACCGTGGCGTAGGGCTTGGCGGGGGCGCCGCCGAACGCGAGAGTGAAGTAGCCGATCGCCATGATGATCGCGCCGAACTTCACCGCACGCTTTGACCCGAGGAACTGGTCGGCAAGGAGGCCGCCCACCAGCGGCGTCAGGTAAACCAGCGCGGTATAGCCGCCGTAGAGCCCAGTCGCTTGCTGGTCGGAAAAGAGAAAGTGCTTGGTGAGATAGAGCGTCAGCAGCGCCCGCATGCCGTAATAGCCGAAGCGCTCCCACATTTCGGTGGTGAACAACCGCGCCAGCTGGCGCGGGTGACCGAACCAGGTCTTCTTTTCGGCCGGATTTTGATGGCTGAGATCGGGTGCGCCCGGTTCTTCCACTGCCGGTGTGTCGACCATTGATGTTCTCTCCCCAGAGCGAGCGGCAACGTAACGGGCAATTCCGGCTTGTGAAGCCGATTGTTGCACGGAAGCTCGGCGTCTATCGCGCTAATCGATGCTCAATGACCGTTCATCGATCCTTTCGCTCCTCGAGACCCGGCGCTCGGGGAAACCGCGGGAGCTCGTCTCATCAGGCCCGACCGCCGAAGAGATGCAGCGCATCCTGACGCTCGCGGCGCGCGTGCCGGACCATGGCAAGCTCACCCCGTGGCGTTTCGTCCTGGTCGGCGACGACCAGCGCGAAGACCTTGCGCGCCTGCTGAGCCGAGCACTCGCGGCAGAGGATCCTGGCGCAGCGCCAGCGATCCGTGAGAAGGCCGTCCAATTCGCCCATTTTGCCGGCCAACTGATCGTGCTGGTCTCAGCCCCCGTAGAAGGCCACAAGATTCCGGTCTGGGAGCAGCAATTGTCGTGCGGCGCCGCGGGGATGAACCTGCTGATCGCCGCGCACGCGCTCGGCTTTGTCGCGGGCTGGGTCACGGGCTGGCAAGCCTATTCCCCAATGGTCAACGCGGCCTTCTGCTCACCGAGGGAGCGGATTGCCGGGTTCATCTTCATCGGACATCCCGCGCGCGAGCTCGAGGATCGGCCGAGGCCAGAGATCCACGACGTGTCCAGGCGCTGGCAACCGCCGCAACCTTAACCTTTGTCAGTTGAATTTGCTCTGCAACGCTGTATTATGACAGCATGACGCTTCGCACCCAGCACGACAAGCCGGTCTACGTCCGCCTGCGCGAGACGATCGCGGACGCGATCCTCGCCGGAAAATATGGGGACGGAGATCCGCTCCCGTCGGTCCGAGCCCTCGCGGCCGAGGAGCAAGCAAATCCGCTCACGGTCGCCAAGGCCTATCAGGGCTTCCAGGACGAAGGCCTGATTGTGGTGAAGCGCGGAGTGGGCATGTTCGTCGCTCCGGGCGCGCGGGTGCGGTTACGGGATTCCGAGCGCAGCCGCTTCGTTTCCGAAGAATGGCCGCAGATCCGCGCGCGCATGCAGCGGTTGGGACTTGACCTGGCACAGCTTACGGATCGCGAACGCGCCTAGTATTCCGGCGGAGGACGGAATCCTCTAGCCCGATCTCATGGAGACGCGGGTCCTCCCGTTCAGCGAAGATGCGATCGCCGAAGCTTGCCGGCTTATCCTCGCCGGCGAGCCGGTCGCGATCGCGACCGAGACGGTTTACGGCCTCGCTGCTGATGCGACGAACCCAAATGCGGTCGCGCGAATTTACGAAGCGAAGGGAAGACCGAGCTTCAACCCATTGATCGTACACGTATCTAGCCTCGCCGCGGCTGAGCGGATCGGCGCGTTCGACGATGTTGGGCGGGCGCTCTCTAAAGACCATTGGCCCGGCCCGCTGACGGTCGTGGTTCCCTTGCACCCCGAAGCCGGGATCGCGTCGATTGTCAGCGCAGGGCTGGCGACGATCGGCCTTCGCGTGCCCTCGCACCCGGCTATGCAGGCATTGCTGAGGGCGGCGGAGCGACCGCTCGCCGCACCGTCCGCCAACGCCAGCGGCTCGATCAGCCCGACGCGCGCCGAACATGTGCTGAAGAGCCTAAGCGGGCGAATCCCGCTGATCGTGGATTCTGGACCTACACAGCGCGGGATCGAGTCGACGATCGTCGCCTCGACCGGCGGCCCGCTCCGCCTGCTCCGGCGAGGCCCGATCCAGCTGGACGCACAATCGGCTTCGGGCGATCAAATCGAAGCGCCGGGCCAGATGGCCAGCCATTATGCGCCTTCGAAACCGCTGCGGCTCAACGTTAGCGATGCCGCGGCCGACGAATATCTTATCGGGTTCGGGCCAATTGCCGGCGATTCGAACCTGAGCCCGGCAGGAGATCTCGCCGAAGCTGCGGCTCGGCTTTTTGACCTGCTCCACGAGGCCGACGAGTCAGCCAAGCCGCGCATCGCCGTCGCGCCGGTGCCGGACGAGGGCCTCGGGGCCGCGATCAACGACAGGCTCAAGCGAGCGGCGGCCTGCTAAGCTTTCGAAGGCCACTTGTGCTCGCAATCGTAAGCACTTAGGCTCCCGTCGACCGGGTGAGGGCCCGGTCTTATTTTTATCGGGGGAATTTCAAGTGAATCGCAGAGTGAAATTTGCGGCGGCGTTCGCGCTCGCCGTTTTGAGTGTGACTCCGGCGGCAGCGGCTGAGAACAAGCCTGTCGAATTATCGGCCACAGAGTTGGCGACTGCTCAAGCGCGCACTTATTCAGTGCCCGCGAATATCGCATTCACCGCATCAATCTCGGCCCTTCAAACGCTCGGCTATATCGACATAAACGCCAGCAAGGACGCGGGGACGATCAGTGCCGTCACCGAAACCAAGGGCAAGATCATCTATAACATCCTGTGGGGAGTCGGGAAAAAGAAGCGGACTCAGAAAGCGTCCATCCTGGTCGAAGAGAACGGCCCCACCCAGGCACGTGTTCGCCTCAACCTGATCGAGGCGGAGAGCAAATCACGGGGGCTCTTCGCAACCGCATTCACCGACGGAAAGCTCGTAAAGATCGCTGAGCCTTACGGCACCTTCTTTACCGCGCTCGACGCTGAAATCGCCCGACGCTCCGTCGCTGCGCCCGCCGCAGTCCCGACGGCAGCGGCAGTTCCAGCAGCTCCGGCAGAAGCTCCCGCCGAGGCGACTGCAGCGCCTTCCGGCAACTGATTATCGCTTAAGCGCCCTCCCTCCGCCCGACGCGGAGGGAGGCGTCGCTAGGCCGTCGCGGCAGCGCTCTTCGTTCGTTCCTGGAAGCTCTTCCTCAGTTTCTGGAGCTTGGGCGGGATGACGGCGAGACAATAAGGGTTCCGCTGGCCCTCCCCGGCCCAATAATCCTGGTGATAGTCCTCGGCCGGATACCATTCGGCCTTCGGCTCGATCGTGGTGACGATCCGATTGCCGTGATCGGCGTTGTTGCGTTCGATCGCCGCCCTCGCCTTTTGCTCCTGCTCGTCCGTCTGAGGGAAGATGGCCGAACGATATTGAGTCCCGACATCATTGCCCTGCCGATTGAGCTGCGTCGGGTCGTGAGTTGCGAAGAAGATGTCGAGCAGGTCGTCGAAACTCAGTTGCCGATTGTCGTAGGTGATCCGGATGGCTTCGGCATGGCCGGTATCGCCACCGCAGACCTGCTTGTAGGTGGGGTTCGCGACGTCGCCGCCGGTATAACCACTTTCGACCGACTTCACTCCGACGACATCGAGGAACACC
This sequence comes from Pseudomonadota bacterium, assembly GCA_046730995.1. Classification (GTDB taxonomy): domain Bacteria; phylum Pseudomonadota; class Alphaproteobacteria; order Sphingomonadales; family Sphingomonadaceae; genus Sphingomicrobium. The sequence continues at coordinate 14,261 of JBKPKF010000124.1, read as the reverse complement.
GCCTCGGTGCACCAGAAGCATCCGCCCGCCAAGACTGCGACTTCGTCGGCCATGATCGTGTCTCCTTCTGCTCGCGATCCAGATAGGAGCGCCGAGCCGTCATTGCGAGGCCGCGCAGCGGCCGCGGCAATCCAGACTGGATTGCTTCGCTCCGCTCGCAATGACGGAAGCCTTACTTGTTGTAGCTGGCCTTGAGGCTGGCGAGCTCGAGCCGTTTCCCGACCCATTCCGCAAGCTCATCGAAGTCGAGCGGAGTGTCGAACACGATTCCGGCCTTCCGTTCGGAATACCAGCGAACCTCGCCTTTCACCGGCTTCAGGCTCTCGACAACCACGACCACCGGCTTGCCGACGCAATATTCCTCGATCGGCTCCACCTTCATCCCGCCGAGCGAAATGTCGTGGACGTCGACCGTGTAATAGACCTTGCCCACCTTGATGGACGCCTTGCAGCGGATTTCGAGCCGCGGCGGGCGCGCCCTGAAGCCGTGGCGAGGTTTCCTTCCGGCGAGCAGCTCGCCGAGGTCCACATTCTGGTCGAACTTGAAGCCGACGACATCGTCGCGGATCCACACGACCGTCGACGGGATCTTCTGGGAGGAAATCTCAACATCAACTTGTTCGCCCGGAGCCGGAGCATGATTGACGAAGGCCATCAACCCACCGGCCGACAGGTTCTTGATGCGGATCAGCTGCTCGCCGGTGGAGCTGGTCACCTTTCCGACACGAAGCATGGCGGACATACGCTCTTCGGTGCGCCGCTCGACCGGGCGAGGTACCGATGTGGAGAGCGACACGGTGGTCGACTCGAACGCGGCGTCGGTCGGCCCGCCTTCTCCCGCGCCAGGTTTCCTGCGGATCAGCGATCCAAACATCCTTTAGCGCCTCCAGAACGGCGGACGAACCGCCTCAAAATGGGACTTTATGGACAGTGCGGTTAAAAGAGCGTTTCCTTTGCTTGACCTACCGCCTTGTTGGGGCGCAGCACGTCGCCGGGAGAGAGGTGTACGAATGCCGGAGCCGCGGTTGCTCTTGATCGATGATGAGCCGGCTCTTGCGGAATTTCTCGCCAATGCCGCTCGCGAAACCGGTTTTGAGCCCGTGATCACCTCCGAGGATTGGCAATTTCGCGAGGAATTCGTGCGCGATCGCCCGAATATGGTCGCGCTCGATCTCGGAATGCCCGGAATGGACGGGATCGAGCTTCTCCGCTTCCTTGCTGAGCAGGATTTTCGCTCGCCGGTGCTGATCGTCAGCGGATTCGACCGCCGAGTCCTCGAATCGGCCTTCCGGCTCGGCGAAGCGCTTGGTCTTGCTATGGCCGGTCCGCTCGAAAAGCCGGTTCGGCTCGAACAGCTCGAAACCCTCCTCAACGAACTCAAGGCCAGTCTGGAAGGCTGATGAAAAAGTCCGAGGCGCAACTGCTCGAAAGCTTCGGGCAAGCGCTCGACAAGCAAAGACTGCACATGGTTTATCAGCCAAAGGTCTCCCTTCGCGATGGCAGCCTGGTGCGGGTCGAGGCGCTGGTACGCTGGGACGACCCCGAGCTTGGTGCGGTTGAGCCTTCGCGTTTCGTCCCGCTCGCCGAGAGCCACGGGCTGATCGACGAACTGACGCAATGGGGCCTGAGGGAAATCCTCAAGCAGTGGCTCGAGTGGCGTGATGACGGCGTGGACACCTCTATCGCATTCAATATTTCGGCGCTCAGCCTCCAGCATCTCGATTTCCCGGACCTCGTGGAGCGGCTGTGCCGGGCGCTCGGTGTGCCGACGGACCGGCTGGTGCTCGAGTTGACCGAGGGCGCGACCCAGCCGCTCGTCAAGCTGATGGACACTCTGACTCGCTTCCGGATCAAAGGCATCGGACTGGCGATCGACGACTTCGGGACCGGCTATTCCTCGCTCATGCAGCTTCGCCAGCTGCCTTTTACCGACGTCAAGATTGACCAGGCGTTCATCGCGGACGTGGATCGCTCGCGCGACTGCCGGCTGATCATCCAGTCGATCACCGATCTCGCGCATGGGCTCGGGCTCAGCGTCACAGCGGAGGGCGTCGAGACGCTGGAACAGCTGAGGCTGGTGCACGAGCTCGGCTGCGACGTTGTGCAGGGCTATCTGATCTCGCCGCCGCTCGAACCGAAGTCGCTGAAGCCCTGGAAAGCGAAGTTCCGCCGCGGCTGGCCCGGGATGATCGCGGAAGAAAAGCTGGCCTTATGGGGCGACGTCGAAGCGAATGCCCTGAGCGAGGGGAAGGCCTGATCCATAATTGACCGTGTTGGTCTGTCTTCGCATGTAGGCTTTCCAGCTGTCCGAGCCGCTTTCGCGCCCGCCGCCAGTCTCCTTCTCGCCGCCGAATGCTCCCCCAATCTCCGCGCCCGAGGGCCCGATGTTGACGTTGGCGATGCCGCAGTCGGAGCCGGCCGCCGAAACGAACCGCTCGGCCTCGCGCAGATCGTTCGTGAAGATCGAGGAACTGAGGCCTTGCGGAACCGCATTGTTGAGACGGATCGCTTCATCGAAATCGCGGTAGCGAAGCACGTAGACGATCGGCGCGAACGTCTCCAGGAGCACGGGGCCCTCCTGCGCCGGAATCTCGACGATGGCCGGGCGGACGTAGAAGCCCCCGGGCACTGCGTCCACGCGCCCGAGGGCATCACCCAGGACCTCCTTCATCGACCGGAAGGCGCCCTCATCGATCAGCGGCCCAACGAGCGTGTCGGGGTCGCGCGGATCGCCGACCTTCACCTCGGCGAACAGGCGCTTGAGACGGCCGGCCAGCTCATCGGCGATACTTTCGTGCACAATCAGCCGCCTGAGGGTCGTGCAGCGCTGGCCCGCCGTTCCTGCGGCGGAAAACAGGATCGCGCGCGCCGCGAGTTCAAGATCGGCCGACGGGCACACGATCGTCGCATTGTTTCCGCCGAGTTCGAGCAGGACCCGGCCGAAGCGCTGAGCCACCCGCGGCCCGACTGCCCGACCCATCGCCGTCGAACCGGTCGCCGACACCAAGGCAATGCTTGGATCGTCGACCAGGGCCGAACCAACGTCGCGTTCACCCTGAACAAGCTGGATGAGGCCGTCCGGCGCATCCCCGAACCGCGCGCAGGCCAGCCTGGCGAGCGCCATGACGGCTTCCGCGCAGAGCGGAGTTTTCTCGCTGGGTTTCCAGATCACCGGATCGCCGCAGACGAGGGCCAGAGCGGCGTTCCACGCCCATACCGCCACGGGAAAGTTGAAGGCGCTGATGACCAGCACGGGTCCGAGCGGATGCCATTGCTCCATCATTCGATGGCCCGGCCGCTCGCTGGCGATGGTGAGGCCATAGAGCTGGCGCGACAGGCCGACCGCGAAGTCGCAGATGTCGATCATCTCCTGGACCTCGCCTAGGCTTTCCTGGAGGATCTTGCCGGCCTCGAGCGTGACTAGCCGAGCGAGCGGGTCCTTTGCGGCGCGCAATTCTTCGCCGAGCAGCCGGACGAGCTCGCCTCGGCGCGGCGCCGGGATGTCGCGCCATTCGAGGAAAGCCTGCTTGGCCCTTGCCGCCGCGTCAGCGGGATCGCCAGGCGCCACCCGGCCGATTTCATTTCCGTCGATGGGCGACCGGCTGGTGAGGTCGCCGGAGCTTTCGATTCCGAACTGCTTCAGCAGCGCGGAAGCTTCGTCAGCGGGATTCACCGGAGAATCTCCTTTGCTTTCGCCATTGCGGCGACCCCGGCATCGATCGTCTCGTCCTTCTTGCCGAAACATAGCCGGACGAGCGTTCGCGGCGGGTCCCGCTCGGCGAAGGCCGACAGCGGCACCACGGCAACTCCGGCTCGCTCAACGGCCGCCGTAGCAAAGCTATCGTCGTCGATCGTAATTCCGGAGGCGGCGAGGTCGACGCACAGGAAATATGTCGAAGCGGCGTCGAGAACGATGAAACCGGCATTCCGCAATCCTTCGGTCATCCGGTCCCGGGCGCGCTCGAAGCGCTGCCGCATCGGCGCCAGCCAAGCATCGCCTTCGTTGAGCCCGAAGGCGACGGCCGACTGTAAGTTGGGTGCCGTCGAGAAAGTCAGGAACTGGTGGGCTCGCGCAACGACCCCCGCCAGCGCGGGCGCGGCAACCATCCAGCCGACTTTCCACCCGGTCAGCGAGAAGATCTTGCCGGCCGATCCGATCTTGATGGTTCGTTCCGCCATTCCCGGAAGAGTCGCGATCGACGTGAACTGCCGGCCGTCCAGGACGATCTTCTCCCACACCTCATCGGCAATAACGATGAGGTCGTGCTCGCGCGCGAATTCCTCCACCGCCTTGAGCTCCTCGAGGTCGAACAGGCGCCCGGCGGGATTGTGCGGATTGTTGAAGATCATTGCGCGCGTTTTCGGGGTTGCCGCTGCTTCGAGAACCTCGCGCTCGATGCGCCACTCGGGGGGACGCAACGCGACCTCGACGGGCGTTGCGCCGGCTCTCCGGATCATCGGCGCATAGCTGTCGTAGGCCGGAGTGAAGATGATGACCTCGTCGCCAGGGCTGGCGGTTGCGAGGATCGCGGACCCCAAGGCTTCGGTCGCTCCGCTCGTCACGCACACATGGTCGCTGCCGATGTCCAGCTGCTGATGTCGATTGTAGAAAGCCGCGACCGCTTCGCGGAGCGCTTCGACGCCGCGCGAGGGCGCGTACTGGTTCGAGCCCTCCTTCAGCGCGCGTGCAGCGGAATCGAGGATTTCGTCCGGCCAGCCGAAATCGGGAAAGCCCTGCCCGAGATTGACCGCCCCATGCCGAGCCGCCAGGCCCGACATGCGCTCGAACACGCTCGTCCGCATGGTCTCGTAAAGCGGGTTCATGCCCCCGCCATAGCGGGTGGATGCCGAACGGTGTAGCGGGCGCGCATGAGTGAGATCATCACAAGGGCAAATAAGGTCGCCGACGCAGCCGCGGCAGCATTTCCCGCATGGTCCGAGCTCGGTCCGAATGCGAGGCGATCCTTGCTCAATGCCGCCGCCGCCGAGCTCGAAGCTCGCGCCGACGCCTTCGTCGATACGATGCAGGAGGAAGTTCGCGCGTCCGAGCCTTGGGCGCGGTTCAATGTCCACCTCGGCGCGGGGATGGTTCGTGAAGCTGCCGCGCAGACCACTCAAATTACGGGCGAAGTAATCCCCTCGGACAAGCCCGGCCTGCTGTCGCTCGCGCTGAGAGAGCCAGTCGGAGTCATTTTGGGAATCGCGCCGTGGAACGCTCCGGTGATCCTCGGCTGCCGGGCAATCGCAACGCCCCTCGCCTGCGGCAATACGGTTATCCTGAAAGCGTCGGAGCGTTGTCCCGAAACCCATGCCCTGATCGTCGAAGCATTTGCACAAGCGGGCTTTCCCGAAGGCGTGGTCAATCTCGTCAGGAACGCGCCCGACGAAGCAGCTGAGATCGTCGGCGCGCTGATCGACCATCCGGCCGTTCGGCGGGTTAATTTCACTGGCTCGACCGCGACCGGCAAGATCGTTGCTGCCCGCGCTGCGGAGCATCTGAAACCGGTCCTGCTCGAACTTGGCGGCAAGGCCCCGCTGATCGTGCTGGAAGATGCCGATCTCGACGAAGCGGTGAAGGCCGCGGCCTTCGGCGCGTTCATGAATGCCGGCCAGATCTGCATGTCGACCGAGCGGATCATCGCGGTCGAGGCCGTGGCCGACGAATTCGCCCGAAAACTGGCCGAGAAAGCATCGCGCATGCCCGAAGCGGCCGTCGGCCTCCAACTCGACGACCTGGCCGGAGCGAAGTTGCAGTCACTTATCGAGGACGCGCTCGCCAAGGGCGCCCGGCAGATTTCGGCCGGCGCTGCGAACGTGATCGACTACCTCACTCGGGAAATGACCCTCTATCGGGACGAAAGCTTCGGCCCGGTGGTCGGGATCGTCCGCGTCGCAGACGAGGAAGAAGCGATCCGCGTCGCCAACGACAGCGATTACGGCCTGTCGGCGTCAGTCTTCACCCGTGACAGCGCGCGCGGGCTCAGGGTCGCGCGGCGGATCCGATCGGGCATCTGCCATGTCAACGGGCCCACAGTTCACGACGAGCCCCAGATGCCGTTCGGCGGCCTCGGCGCGTCCGGTTATGGCAGATTCGGTGGAAGGGCGGGGATCGAAGCCTTTACGGAACTGCGCTGGATCACGATTGCCGGCGAACCGGGACACTATCCGATTTAAGGTCTCAAAGGCTCCAATAATGGATGTCCTCACGCAAGCGTGCCGCGGAAAGCTTCGCGCGAATGTCTACCAGAATGCCGCCTTCAACGATGCGCTCGCTTATGGCTGGCTCGATCGAACGATAGTCATCGTGCGGGACAGCGTAGATTAGCACGGCGAGGTCGTGGAATTCTTCGATCGGCGCCAGCTCGATGCCGTGAACCTCGCGGACAGTATCGGCATCGGCCCTTGGGTCGTGAACGAGGGGAGCAATCCCGAATGATTGCAGCTCGCCGCAAATATCGATCACCTTGGAGTTGCGGATATCCGGCACATTCTCCTTGAAGGTGAAGCCGAGGATCCCGACGCGCGAATCCTGGATCGGATGACCGTGCATTGCGAGCAACTTCATGATTTGCTGGCCGATGTAGGGGCCCATTCCGTCATTCACCCGCCGGCCCGAAAGGATGACCTCGGGGCGATAGCCGAGCGCTTCTGCCTTCGCGGTCAGATAATAAGGATCGACGCCGATGCAGTGGCCGCCAACCAGCCCGGGATGGAACTTCAAGAAATTCCATTTCGTCCCCGCGGCTTCGAGCACGTCGCTCGAGCGAATTCCAAGGAGGTGACAAATCTTCGAGACCTCGTTCATCAGGGCGATATTGATGTCGCGCTGGGTATTCTCGATGACCTTCGCAGCTTCGGCGACCTTGATCGAAGGAGCGCGATGGATGCCCGCTTCGATAATTGTGCCATAGAGATCCGCCAGCGTCTCCAAAGTCTCGGCATCCTGACCCGCGACGACCTTGGTGATCTTTTCGATCGGATGGGCTTTGTCGCCCGGGTTGATCCGTTCGGGACTGTAGCCGAGCTTGAAATCGACACCAGCGGTGAGGCCTGATGACCGTTCCAGAGCGGGTCCACAAATTTCCTCCGTCGCTCCGGGGAAGACCGTACTTTCGAATACGACGATCGCGCCTTCGCTGAGTGCCGGGCCGATCAGCTCGCAAGCCTTCAGGAGAGGTGCGAAATTCGGCCGATTGGCATTGTCGATGGGGGTTGGAACGGTGGCGATGAAGACCTCGCGTCCGGCCAGCTCAGCGGGATCGCCGGTGATTGCAAACTTCGCACCGCTGAGCTCCTCGTTCGAGACCTCGTGAGTCGAATCCATGCCGTCGCGAAGCTCGTCGACGCGGGTGGCGTTGATATCGAATCCGACGACGTCGTGCTTGCGCGACAGCGCGACGGCGAGCGGCAAGCCGACATAACCGAGACCGACAACTCCGATTTTCATTCAAAATCTCGCCCAAAGTTCGCAGCACAACGTGCTTCGCCGCGCTCGGGTTCGAATTCAAGTGAGGGTTTAGCGGACCAGGCCGGCCAATCGGTCGACCGCCAGGCGCAAACGCGCTTCGGATTCCGCTCCGACGGCAAACAACAACCCCGGACGGCCCCCGGCAAAATGGTAGCGTGAGAGGGAATGAAGCTGGACGCCGTTGGCCTGCGCCCTCATCGCGACAGCGTCCCAGTTCACTTCCGGGTCCCCTGCCGCCGAGACATGCGTACCATAATTCGGCGCAATGGGCCGAAGCAGCCCGTCAAACTTTTCCGACAAAGCGTCCAGCAAGGCAGCGATTCTGTTCCGATAGGTGGTGCGCATCTTCGCCACATGCGCCGACAAATGGCCGTCGGAGATGAACGATGCCGTCGCCGATTGCATGACTGAAGAAGAGTGCCAGTCGGTGCAATTCTTTGCCAAGGCCAAGGGCTCGATCGCCCACCGCGGGGCGATCACATATCCCAGCCGCACTCCGGGGAACATGCATTTGGAAAAAGACCCAATGTAGAAGGCCAGATCGGCGGGCTCCTGGCTGTAAATGGCCTTCAGCGGTTCGCCCTTGGTCCGGAACTCGCCGTCATAATCATCTTCGATGATGAGGGCGCGCCGCTGTCGCGAGAACTCATGCAGTTTGCGGCGGCGCTTCGCCGACATCGTGATCCCCAATGGGAATTGGTTGGACGGGCATGCAAAGATCAGTTTTGCGTCGCTCGGTATCTGTTCGACGATGATGCCTTCGGAATCGACTGGAACCGGGCAAATGAGCGCTCCCGCGGCCTTAAGCGTCGCGACCAGCGGCGGATAACAGGGATCTTCGAGCGCAACGAGCGTCCTATGCGGTTCTACAAAAACGCGGGTGATGAGATCGAATGCCTGTTGAGTGCCGGACGTCACGACGATGTCGTCCGGCTCGCACACCAAAGATCGCAGGAGCGCGACGTGATCGGCGATGGCCTCACGCAGTCGGAAATCACCCTGATAGGGTTGCGGACATCCCGAACCGGCCGGAGATCGCTCCATTCGGCGGAGCGTCTTGACCATGGATCGTCGAAATTCATCGAAAGGAAACAGGGCAAGGTCGACGAGACCGGGACGAAGCTCAATCTCCTCGGGCAGAGGATTTCGGGTCGAGTCCGGCGTGCAGAACCACATGCTTCGACGGACCAGGCTGTCGCACCATTCGGGCCGGACGAACGCAAGGGCATCGACGGCCTGCTTCCCGGATCGCTGGGGATTCGAACGGCGCCGCACCGCTGCGACATAGGTGCCGGAACCCCGGCGAGAGACCACGAGGCCTTCGCTTGCGAGGCGCTCATAGATGGCGACGATCGTGTTTCGCGAAAGGTGGAAATGGCTTCCTGCCCACCGCGTCGGCGGCAGTCTTGAATTCGGCGCTAGTTCGCCTGCCATGATTGCGCTCTTGAGCAATTCATAAACGGCCTGGGTCGAAGGGCGGTGCCGTATCCTCGGCAGGTCGACGGGCAGCTCGAACACGATTTCCATTCTTCAATTCACCGTGTCTGCCTGCTCACCGGATTTCGGCCACTTGGGCTTTCAAATTCCCATGGTCGGACGATTGCGGTTCGTCAGTTTGGATGCAGGAAGCGTTTCAAGTTGCCGCCGGTGAAAGATGGTATTCGGAGGGTGCGCTCCTCTCGCACCGGCGGCAACACGCCACAAATCGGAAAGCATTGCAGGGGCGCGCTGACTTCCGAATCGTAGACGCGCGAATTGGTCGACAATTTGCTCGGATCGTCGAAAGCTGCCGGATCGCGCGACCAGCAACTCAATCACAGCATATGGAGATTTTGGCTCGGACCGAGAGGACCGATCGAAGGAAAGTCCTTGGGCCACTTCGAATGCGATCGGTTGGCTGGGCGGCAGGGCGGAAGCGCAGGATGGGCGGGGGGCATGACAAAAGCGATAAAAAGTCATGCGCGTTATCGCTCGAACGGACGCTCGTTTGCATGCGCTAAACTTACCGCTTGCTAACAATAATTTAACGCGCGATGATCGGGGGTCAGCGCCGAATCTGACGACAGCATGCCTTTGCCTTGCTGAGGCGTAGAGCATGCCGCTGATCGCAAGGTCCACAAGCCTGTCGCTTATCGACGGGTTCGGAGGGGCGGTGCGATGGCAACTTTTGCAATTATCGACTGGATGCAGCTGCTCAGCCTTGGAGCCTTGGTCGGCGCTGGGGGCCAAGGGGCACGAACTATCGTCGGCATCAAGAAATTGAACGATGCCGCAAGCAGCATGACCGCCGCTGGCAAACAGACCGACACGTCACAGCTGATTGTAACGAGTCAGCTCATCGTCTCTTTGGCCATTGGGGCTATCGCCGGCGTGATGGCTGCGGCGACGACGATGCTTCCAGGCGCCGGGGTGTCGACCGAGCAGATCGCCGGCTTGGCGGCTGCCGGGTACGCCGGCGCCGACTTCATCGAAGGTTTCATGTCCCGGGCCGCTGCTGCCCCCGGCGCACCCGCCGGCCAGGATGCCGTGGGCGTGGCGGATCCAGCAGCTGCGGCAGCGGCTGGCGACGACGCGGTCGGATAAGGAGCCGAGTCATGCGACAAGTCGAAATTGCGGTCAGCGGGGCCGTTACCGTGACGGCAAAGCTCAACGTGCGTCACGGCGCGCCGTCGCGCTTGTCGCCGGTGCTTCGCAAGCAAGACGCGGGGAGCCGTTTGGACGTTCTAGCCATCAGCGCTGGCGAAAGCGTCCAAGGCAACCCGCTATGGTATCGCACACCGGGTGATGGCTTCGTGTGGACTGGCGCGTGCAGCGCGCTGACCGCCCTGGCCCCGGGCGAGCTTGCGCCAGTTGCACCCGCCATCCCGTTCGAAATGCCGCTGGTTGAAGGCCCAGTGGCCAATGTCATCGACCTCTATCACGGCGATGAGGTCAGCAGCTTTGATGCGGGGCGCGTTGCCGGCGTCCTCGGCGTCATCCACAAAGCGACTACAGGCGAAAGCGGCCGCGACGATGTGTATGCCGAGCGCCGAACGGCAGCCAAAGCGGCGGGCTTATTATGGGGCGCGTACCACTGGGGAACGGCCAAACCCGTCGCCAAGCAAGTCGATAACTTCCTTAAATGGGCCAAGCCAGACGACCAAACCTTGGTCGCGCTCGACTATGAGCAGACGGCTGGCAATCAAATGACGCTCGCTCAAGCGCGCGAATTCCTCGAGCGGATCGAAGAGAAGCTTGGGCGCAAAGCTGTAATTTATAGCGCCAATACGCTTAAGGATGCGCTTGGGTCGCGCATAGACACCTATTTTGGCGAACACCGGTTGTGGCTGGCTCAATATGGGCCGCGGCCCCAGGTGCAAGCCAGTTGGGACCGCTACTGGCTGTGGCAGTTTACGGAGGGCAAGGCGAACGACCCGCGGCGCAAACGTGTTCCTGGGATCCCCGGCAACGCCCTCGGTGAGCTCGACTGCAACTATTACCCGGGCACAGCCGAGCAGTTGGCGGTGGAATGGGCATCCTGAGCCGTACCGCTTGCGGGTGAGTTGGCTCGGTCCTTTCTCCCCGATGCAATCAAGCCCGCTTGAGCGAGCTGGGACCAGGCGATGACCGCCTCATTGAGCGGCTCTGCCGTCGCAAATTGGAACGAAAAGCACTCTAGTTGCGGAACGGCCTGCGGATAAGTGACCGAAGTACTGGCTGGGGCGGCAGGATTCGAACCTGCGAATGCCGGTACCAAAAACCGGTGCCTTACCACTTGGCGACGCCCCAGCAGGCGGCCCGCCGAAGCCTCGGCGAAAGCGGGAGAGGCGGCGCTTATAGCGGGGAACCCTCCAGTTGGAAGGGGAGATGGGGTCTCTCGGCCCGATGCGCTATGACGATGTCATGACCGAAGCATCGATCCAGAATTTTCACGCCCATATCTATTACGATCCGGATGAAATCGAACGCGCCAAGGCCCTCGCCGCGGCGGCCCAGGACCGGTTCGGAGTCGCCGTGGGGCACTTCCATTTGAAACCGGTGGGTCCACACCCGCGAGGGAGCTGCCAGCTGACCGTTCCCCGCGATACGTTCGGGGACTTCGCACAGTGGATCGCTCTCAACCGCGGTGGTTTGACCATCTTCGCCCATACGACGACCGGCGAGGACCTCATCGATCATACGCAGCATGTCATTTGGTTCGGCCCGAGCGAACCGCTGGATCTTTCGATCTTCAGCTAGCAGTCGCGGGTTCCGGCGCCGGACCGAGTTTGCGAACGACGCCGAAGATGACGATCAGAAGTCCGCAAACCACAAGGAAGGCCGCGAGCAGGAACGCCCCTCCCGGCTCTCCATGCTCGGCGCCGAAAGCGAGCGCCTGGGTCATCGCCAGCGGCCCGACGATCGCGGCGATGCTCGCGATGCTCGCCATCCCGCCCTGCAACGCACCTTGATGGGAGGCATCCGTCATTCGCGAAAGAAGCGCGTTCATCGACGGCCAGACCAGCCCCTGGAGCGCCGACAGGAAGATGATCGTGAAGATGGTCCAGTCCGCTCTCGCGAACACATAACCGAGGAACGACAGCCCGCCGACCACCATTCCGATCACCACGGTCCGGGCCTCCCCGAACCGGGCGATCGCCGGGCCGGTGACGAAAGTCTGCGCAAGCGCCATGGCGAGACCGGCCGCGGCTAGCGACCAGCCGATCATCGCCGCGTCCCATTGATGCGCCAACCCGGCCCAAAAGGCCCAGGTCGCCGGATAGACGAAATGGGCCAGTTGCCAAAGCAAGGCCGCCACGAGCAACGGAGTCGCGCCGCCCGCATGGAAAAGCGGTCGGAAGACTCCGAAGACATGCGCATCGCGCCAGCGAAACGGGCGGCGACGCTCGATCGGCAACGTCTCAGGCAGCCGAATGAAGATCCACAGCGCGTTGGCGGCCGCAAGCGTCGCCGCGATGATGAATGGCGTCCGAGTCCCGAGACTCGCCGTCAGTCCGCCGATCGCCGGGCCGAGGATGAAGCCGAGACCGAAAGCCGCGCCCATCAGGCCGAACGTCGCTCCCCTCTTCTCCGGTGGCGTGACGTCGGCAAGGACCGCATTGGCTGGACCGTAAGTGGCTCCGGCGACTCCCGCGATGAACCGACCGACGAACAGCCAGGCGAGTGTCGGCGCAGCCGCCATGAACAGATAATCCAGTCCGAATGCAATCGCGCAGGCGAGCAGGACCGGCCGCCGACCGAACCGGTCGCCGAGATTGCCGATCACCGGGCCAGCAAAAAATTGTGCTCCGGCATAGGTCACGAGCATGTAGCCGGCGATCCTGGTCGCCTCCGGGAGCGCGACGTTGCCAAGGTGAACAATCAGGCCGGGTAACACGGGGAGTACGATCCCAAAGCCGATGGAGTCGATGAGCAGGAGCGTGAGGACGATCGGGATCGCGCGGTGATGGAAACGCGTCGTCATGCTTGTGGCATAGCGTTCCGATCACGGATCCGCATCTGAAGCAGGGCACCGAGCGCGAACAGCGGAACGATCGGGATCAGGAAGGTCAAGTGGTACCAGACCGGAAACGCGCTCCAGAGCTTGAGGTGCTCGGGGAGGAATAGGGCCAGGACGATCAGGCCCGTGACCCACGCTGCCCACGTCTTTGACCGAGCGATCCAGCTTACCACGGCGCCCGCGGCCACCGAGGTCATAGCGGCTTCCGTCAGCCGGCCGATCTTCATCGCAAGGGTGAAGTCCAACGTCGCCTCGGCTGAATGATAACCCGGCAGGGCCGCGCGCAGCCCAAAATTGAGGATCGTGACGATCACCATCCAAGATGCCAGGCCGGCGAAGATGCTCGCCACCGTCCGCCACATAGCCCCGGTCCTTGCTGCTTTAGTAGAATTGCATTAGTTTAATTAAACTATGAACGCAAGGCTGCTCATTCTCGGCGTTCTGCACCGGGGCGATTTCCATCCCTACGAGATCAAGCGCCGGCTCGAGGCGGCGATGGTCGAATGCTACATCGATGTCGATGTAGGCACGCTCTATTACGCGGTCCGGACGCTCGAAAAGGATGGGCTCATAACGGCGGTCGCGCAGGAGCGCGTTGCCCGAGGCGGCATGCGCACGATCTACCGCATCACGCCGGAGGGCCGCACCGAATTCCTCCAGGCCCTCCACCGGCAGTTCGAGGCGGAAGGCCCGGTCGCGCAGACGCTCTACGGCGCGATGCTGTTCCTGCACCTCGCCGATCGCGCCGTGGTCGAGCGGGCGCTTCGCAACCGGATCGCGCGGCTCGAGGCACTCATCGCCAAGCTGAAACCGGTCCGTAAACAGCTGGCGCCGGTGCTTTCGACCGGCGGCGAACATCTCTTCCGCCACCTCGATCAGCGAAGACGAATGGATCTTTCCTGGCTGAAGTCCCTGCTGGCGGAAATCGAAGCTCACGGAATCAAGGACGTCGCCGATCCCGCGAAGCTCGCCGCGAAGCGCTAGGCGTTCGGGATTCGCCCGTTGACCAGGTCGTCGTAATCGCGTTGCAACTGGAGCGTCAGGTCGCCGACTTCGAAGTTCCACGGACCGGCCGACTTCACCGGAGTCACTTCCGCCGCCGTCCCCGTAAGGAACATCTGCTCAAAGCTTTCGAGCTCCTCGGGCCAGATCGCCCGCTCGACCACCTCGACGCCGCGCTTTTCGGCAAGGTCCATCACTGTTCGGCGAGTGATCCCATCGAGGAAGCAGTCGGGGGTCGGCGTGTGCAACGACCCGTCGGCGACGAAGAAGACGTTGGCTCCTGTCGCCTCGGCGACCCGGCCGCGCCAGTCG
>JBKPKF010000123.1:0-12912 GCA_046730995.1 Pseudomonadota bacterium | reverse complement strand
ACGTTACGCCGGCCGGTATAAGCAATCGCCCGGGTCACGCCATTGGCATCGACGAACGTGTTGGTGGGCACGCAGATCAGGTTGAACTGCTGGGTCGACAACAGCGGGTTGTCGCAGTTGATCGTCGTGGTGTTGAAGAAGTCGCCCGACGGAGCAATCTGCGAGTTCGACGTATCGTCCATGAACATCGCTTCGACGTACGGCCTCGCGCCCGGCGCGATCTCATATTCGGCGAACGTACCGAAGGTGTAGCGCTCGTCTGGACGCTGGTAGAAGTTGTACGGGCCGAAGTTGAATGGCGTTGAACCCGGTACGAACTGGTTGCCGGCGACCTGGAAGGTGCCGTCATCGGCGGCGCCGGGACCGAACGGAACGAAGAAGGTGCCCGTCGCCGAGGTCGCCGAGCCGCCGCAGTTGAAGTCACGCGGAGGCGTGCCGCTGCCGCGGCCGCCCTGGGTAACCGTGCGGGCGGCGAGCGAACAGAACGAATAATCGCGGCTCGCCTGCAGGACGGGGTCCTGCTTGCGGTACGTCGCATAGGCCATGATGTGGCCACGGTTGTCGTCGAAGTTGGTGCCGAATGCGGCGGAGATATCCTGGGCCCCGCCGTTGACGCTCCAGCCGTGCGGAGCGCGGAAGCCGCGGGCGATATTGGCATTCAAAATCTTATCGGCGGCATTGTTATAGTGCATGAACGTCGAAGCCTGGGCGTCGATGCGAAGCCCGGTAAAGTTCGTGTCCATGATGAAGTTGACGACGCCCGCGACCGCATCCGCGCCGTACACCGACGAGGCGCCCCCGGTGAGCACGTCGACGCGCTTCACGATCGATGACGGAATGAAGTTGATGTCCGCGACCGATCCCGCGCGCGGATCACCCGGCTGCAGGCGCCGGCCGTTGACCAGCACCAGGGTGCGGGTCGGGCCCAGGCCGCGCAGGTTGACCGAGGCAATGCCGAGCGCACCGTTTGAAATGTTCGAACCCTGTGAGGCGAACGACTGCGGCAGCGAGTTGATCAGATCCTCGGTGCGGGTCGTACCCTGGAGCTTGATGTCCTGGCTGCTGAGCACCGTAACCGGGCTGGCGGAGGTCAGGTTCGGCTGTGGGATACGCGTGCCGGTGATGACGATGTCCTGCCCGGTCGGAGCAGGCGCCGGAGGACTGGCAGCCGGAGCTGGTGCTTGTGCGTCGGCGGGAGCGGCCGCGGTCGCGCTGTCGGTCGGAGCGGTCGGCTGGTTACCCATCCCTTGAGCAAGAGTCGGGGAGGCGGATAGCCCAGCCCCGAAGAGCAAGGTGCTGGCGAGCAGGCGCGAACGGAAATCTTGCATGACGTTCAACCTTTCAGATTCGATGGCCCGAGCTCTCGGCCGAGCTGCGGTTGCGGAAGGCGGGCATCGGCCAGCGCTGCCGTCACGATTCGATCGCGCGCTATGAATTGCATTCGGAGCCCCTTCACTGGGGCGCAGTTTCGAGGAGTGGCGAGGCTGAGATGAAGCGACTTGCCGCCAGACCGCCCCTTGGTGTGGATGAAGCGGCCCCCTAGCGGGCGAACGTCGCGCCGGTGCGGCTCAACGGCAGTCGACAACTGCGGTCGCCATGCGCAATTGTAACCCGATGGCCACACTTCCGCTCGACCCGCCGCACGTCGAGACCTTCGAGCCGAGCCCGGACCTCGCCGCGCTGCGCGATTCACGGGTTCGAGCGGTCGTCTGGCTCACCCTGATTTTCTGGATATTGAACTATTTCCTGCTAACGCTTGCCACGGCGCTCTCGGGCAACGCGCACCTCAGCCAGATCGTGCTCGTCCGGTTCGGCGAAATCCTTCTCGGCGTTTGCGTTTCATTCCTGTTCCATCTGATGTTGCGCAGCCGCAGGCTGTTGAGCACGCGCCGGCGGATGATCGCGCTCGCGGTCGTTACACCCTTCGCGGCCGAGATCTTCGCCTGGGCGGTGTTCTTCATTGAGGCCGCGGTCGACCCCAGCCTCAATCTCAGCGGCTTTACCTGGGCCGGAGCGGTCCGGACGATCACCTTCTGGACCTGGTTCTTCCTCGCCTGGGCCGGGATGTACCTGTCCGTTTCCTACAGCTTTGATGTGCGCGAAGAGCAGCAGCGTGCCGCCGAAATCCGCGAGCGCGCGCACGTGGCGCAGCTTCGGGCGCTGCACAGCCAGATCAATCCGCACTTCCTGTTCAACAGCCTCAACTCCGTCTCGGCCCTGATGCTCGATGGAAGCGTCGCACGGGCGGATGAGATGGTTGGCAAGCTGGCCCGATTCCTGAGGCTCGGGCTCGCTGCAGATCCGACCGACAAGATCGAGCTCGCGTCGGAGATCGAGCTTCAGCGGACCTACCTGGAAATCGAGCAGCTCAGGTACCAGGACCTGGTCGTTACCTTCTCGGTGCCGGAAGAACTGGAGTCCGCAATCGTCCCGGCGTTGATCCTTCAGCCGATCGTTGAGAATGCGGTCAAATATGGCGTCGCCGGCGCCCCGCCGCCCGCGACCATCGAAATCACAGCCGACAGGTCGGGGAGCCGCTTGGTGTTAGAGGTGATCGACAGCGGCAAGGGCAAAGGTCCGAAGATATCCGGCGGCGGGATCGGCCTGGCCAACGTAAGTCAGCGGCTCGGGTTGATTTACGGAGAAGATTCGACCGCACTCTCGGCCGGCCGCCTTGCCGACGGAAGCTTTCAGGTTCGGCTCGAATTTCCGCTGGAGCTGTCATGAGCGTTCTGAAGGTACTTACGGTCGACGACGAAATCCTGGCGCTGAAACGGTTGAAGCTGCTGCTTCAGGGCATTTCCTATGTCGAGCATGTGGGCGAAGCGAGCTCTTGCGGCGAAGCCCTGACCGAGATCGCGGCCCTCGGCCCTGACGTGATCCTGCTCGACATCAAGATGCGTGACGGCGACGGATTCGAAGTCGTCGAGGCGCTTGCCGAGCGGCCGAATCCGCCCTTGATCATCTTCGTCACGGCGTTCGACCATTATGCGGTTCGAGCGTTTGAAAGCGCCGTCGTCGATTATCTGCTGAAACCGGTCGAACGCGAGCGGCTCGCGCGGGCGCTGCGCAGGGCGAAAAACGAGCTTCGTGCGCTCGACGCCGAGCAGCGCCTCAGCGAAATGCAGGAAATCGTGCGCAACCTGCGCGCGGTAGCCGGCGGGCACAGATCCAAGCCGTTCGAAACTGAATTCTGGCTGCGCGGATCGGCTGGCCTGGTACGCGTACCGCTCGATTCGATCGACTGCGTCAGCAGCGAGGACGATTATGTCGCAATCCACACGCACGGCGGCTCGCATTTGATGCGTGGCTCGATCCGCCAGTTCGAAAACCGTGTGGAGCCCGGTTATTTCGTTCGAGTGCATCGTCGATGGCTCGTTCGGAAGAACGCCATCACCGAGCTTCGAACGCCCCGCTTTGGAAGCTCCGAGGTCTTGCTTCGCACGGGCAAGCGACTGCCAGTCGGCCGGGTCTATCTGAAGCAATTGAAAGCTACGATCCGCGCCGACGCCGCGGCCGGCTGATCTTCCTTCAGGCTTTTGCCCCGGCCATTCAAAAGCCTATGGTCTAGGGACTATGACGGCCAAACGCGCCTGCGAAGGCTGCACCATGTGCTGCAAGATGCTCGCAATCCCCGAACTGCAGAAGCCGATGGGCGTTTGGTGCCCGCACGTGATGAAGGGGCGCGGATGCGCAATCTATGACAAGCGGCCAACGCCATGCCGACAATTCGAATGCCTCTGGCTCACCACGGACATGTCCGATTATTGGAAGCCCGACCGCTCGAAGATGGTCGTTGCCGGTGACGAGACCGGGACGCTCGTCAGCGTAATCGTCGATCCCGGCTATCCCGAAGTCTGGAAGAAGCAGCCTTATTATACGGACATCAAGGCCTGGGCGCGAAAAATGCTCTGGCGAGTACAGGTACTAACACCGGGGCAGGGGTGGGTGATCTTTCCGGAGGAAGACCTCCTCATCGAGGAGCGTAGGCCCGACGACATCATTGTCGGCTTCGGATACAAGCAGCACGGCGTGTTGCGGCAGCCGGCCGTTGCGGTTCGCCGCGGCGACGGGACGACGCTGGAAGTGCTGGGTGGCCTCTATCCGTTCGGCTGAACTGCCAAAGTAACGAGCTCGGAAAGTACGGCCCTGACCGACATCTCTGGAGCGGGCGAAGGGATTCGAACCCTCGACCCCAACCTTGGCAAGGTTGTGCTCTACCCCTGAGCTACGCCCGCTCTTGAGCTGACACCGGCGTCGAATCTCGTGCCGCCGGCGGAGGTGAGGCGCGCGCCTAGCATGGGGCGGGGCCGCCCCGCAAGGCTTCGCCCAGACACGCTTGCGCACGCTTGTGGCGGCCGCCGGACCCGCCCATATGGGCGCCGATCCAAATAGTTGAAGGATGCGTATAGCACATGGCGACTCTCGGCCTTTCCGAAGCCGAACGCGAGGCGATCCAGCGGTTCGAGCAGGATGTCGTCCAGCCCTCGATGACCGCGCTCGTCGTGCTCGATTTTTGGGCGGAATGGTGCGGCCCGTGCAAGCAACTCGGGCCGGTGCTCGAAAAGGTCGCGGCCGATTATAGTGCGAAAGGCGTGAAGCTAGCTAAGATCGATGTCGACCAGGACAAGTTGGTCGCGGCTCAATTCCGTATCCAGTCGATCCCGACCGTCTACGCAATATACCGCGGACAGCCGGTGGCCGACCTCACCAATTATCGCACCGAAGGGCAGCTCAAGAAGGCGCTCGACCAGCTCTTGAAGCAGCTTCAAATCGAGGGCGAAGGCGCGGTCGCCAAGGCCGAGATCGAACCCTTGCTGGCCATGGCCGAACAGGTGCTGGCAGACGGCGACGCGCCCCGTGCGGCCAATATCTTTCGCCAGATCCGGGACATGGCCGAGGACAATGCGCCCGCGGTCGGAGGGCTCGTCCGGGCGCTCGTTGCTTCCGGTGAACTCGACGAAGGACGGACGATCCTGGAAAGCCTCTCGCCGGACCTCGAAACCAAGCCCGAGATCAGCCGGGCCCGCGCCGCGCTGGAACTTGCGTCGACACCGAAAGCCGACACGTCTTTGCTCGATGCGCGCCTCGCAGCCAATCCGGATGACCATGAGGCGCGGTTCGAACTCGCCGGCGCGAGGATGGCCGCGGGCGATCGGGATGGGGCGGCAGAGGCCTTGCTCGAGATTATCAGCCGCGACTGCGACTGGAACGAGGGCGCCGCGCGCCAGCGGTTCCTTCAGCTTTTGGAAGCGCAGGGTTTGGAGGACCCATGGTCGAGTGCGCAGCGCCGCCGGCTTTCTGCGCTGCTGTTCACGTGAGCCGGACGCTCACACTCCCGATTTTTCCGCTTTCCGGAGCGATCCTGTTTCCGCGTTCGCAGCTGCCGCTGCACATCTTCGAACCGCGCTATCGCGAGATGGTTCGCGATGTGATCGATGGCGCCGGGCGTATCGGCATGATCCAGCCGTTGCGTATCGACGACGATAATAAGGCTCCGCTGTACGAGGTGGGATGCGTCGGTGAGATCGTCGGCATCGAAGAGCTCGAGGACGGCCGATTCAATATTGTGCTTCTGGGCTCCAACCGCTTTCGACTGATCGGCGAGGTTTCCCGTGAGGGGTCCTACCGGTGCGCGAACGTCGATATTGCGGCGTTTGACGATAACGAGCCGCAACCTTTGTCGATGGTCGAGCGCGCCGAGGTCGAGCGCGAAGCGCGTCGCCTGGGCGACGCCATGGGGCTGGCGGTCGACTGGGACGCGGTCGCCCGGCTCGACGACGAAATGCTCGTCAACGCCATCGCCCAGGTCGCTCCCTTCGATGTCGGGGCAAAACAGGCCTTGCTCGAACAGGAAACGCTGTCCCGACGGGCCGATCTGCTCGTCCAGCTGATGCAGTTTCACCGGGCGGCCGTATCCGGCGGGATCGAGTTCGAACCGACGATTCAATAAGGCTAGATGGGCAGGCCCCTCAGCAACAGCGGAAGTTCCCCGCTGGTCCCCCTTGCCTCATTCATCAGCCGGTTGCGGATGGGTGAAATGCGATCGATCAGGCTCATTCCAAAGCGGCGCACTTTCGAAGCCGTCCTTCCGGGAATGGCATAGATGCGGGTCAGGCTGTCGGTCGCGAAGGCCACTGAGAGAGCGTCGAGCGAACGCCACCGCTGATAGCGGTCGAGCAACTGTTTGTCGCCGAGATCGAGACCGAGCCGCGCGCCCTCGACGAGCACTTCTGTAAGGGCAGCGGCGTCGCGAAAGCCGAGATTGAGACCTTGTCCGGCGATGGGATGGATTGCGTGGGCGGCGTCGCCGACCAAGGCCAGCCTCTTTGCAGTGATCTCGGCCGCATGGTGGAAGCCGAGCGGATAGGAGGAACGCGCCGCGAGCATCGCGACCTTGCCCAGAAAGCCACCCATGGCGGCTTCCGCTTCGGCCGCGAAGTCTTCGTCGCTAAGCGACAGCCAGCCCGCCGCATCCTGCTCCGGTACCGACCAGACGATCGCCGACCGGTGACCTCCCTTATCGTCGGTCATCGGCAGGAGCGCGAACGGGCCCGTCGGATAGAAAATCTCATATGCCACCTGGTCGTGCACCTGCTCATGGCGAATCACCGAGACGATCGCCTGATGATCATATTTCCAGCGCGCGATGTTGATGCCCGCTGCTTCCCGTGTGCGCGAATTGCGGCCGTCGGCGGCGATCAGCACCGGGGCTGAGAGCTTCCGCCCGTCATGAAGCGCGACAACGACGCCATGGTCGGCGCGGTCGACACTCGACACGCGCGATTTCCACAAGAGCCAGCTATTCGGCCCAGCTTCGGCCCGGGAACGAAGCGCGGTCCGAAGGTGCCGGTTCTCGTGCATCCAGCCGAGCGCTTCGTCATCGTCCGGTTCGAAATGCAGTCCGCCCGGCTCGAGCCCGTCTGCCACGGCGATGGTTCGGATCGCGCAGCCCTTTTCGGGAAGATAGGCCGCGACTCCGATCGTCTCGAGCATGCGCATCGAACTCGACGAAACCGCGCTCGTCCGGCCGTCGAACGCCGCTTCGGTGCGAAGATCGGGATCGGCAGGATCGACGACGATCGCCGAAACCGAACAACTATCGAGCGCGGAGGCGAGCGAAAGACCGACCAATCCGCCGCCGAAGATGATCGCGTCCGCCCGGTCCATGGCCGGCGCCCTAGTCCTAATGGGTCGTATTGGCGACTCCGGACCGGAGCCCGGGAGAAGCAATCGATGGCGAGTGTGGCCGGATTGCTTCGTCGCCTTCGCTCCTCGCAATGACGGCAAGGTGTTGCTTGACCGCGGACTCCGCGTGGGGGATTCTAGCGCGAACTCGTCACTGGGGGTGGGAAGATGGCAACCGTTGCAGCGCGCGCACCAAAGCGGGACCTGGCGCCCGACTGGCGCGATGCGTTGCGCTCGTCGGTGAAGCGCTTTGCAGCCCGCACCTGGGGCGCGCTCCTGATTGCGATCAGCGTCGCAGGAGCGGTGGCGCTTGCGACGCACAGCCCAAATGATCCGTCGCTCAGCACGGCCGCAGGCGGTCCCGCTGGCAATTGGCTCGGCAAGCCGGGCGCTTATGCCAGCGATGCCCTCCTCTTATTGTTCGGGCTCGGCTGCGTCTTCTTCCTGCCCATCGTCGCACTTGCGGGCTTAAGGATGCTACGCCTCGAACCCGCCGGACGAATCGGTCGCGGCCTGCTCATCTCCGCAATCGGCGCGGTCCTCCTGGGGATCGCCCTCGGCCTCACCAGCGGCTCGGCGGTTTCCGGACTCCCTGCGGGATGGGGCGGCGCGATCGGGCTCGGCGCCGCCTATGGAGTCGATAGCGCCATCGGCCTCATCGAGAATCCTTCGATCGCCGGGCCTGCGCGGCTGGCGGCTCTGCTGCTCTTCGCACTGGCTGGGCTGCTGCTCGGCTATTTCGCACTCGGGCTCACGCCCGACGAAAAAGCAGCTGTGGGCGGCTGGTTCCGGCGTGAACCGCGGGAGCGGCGAGCCCCGCCTCGTGCAACCCAAATCCATGACGATGGGCCGCCGGCGGCGGCTCCGCCCAAATCCCGGCCCGCCGTTGCGGTCGCAGCGCCGCCGAGAGCCGTCCCACCGGCGGGGCGGGGCGTCGCTCGCAAGTCTCCGGCCCAGCCGAGCCTCGCGCTTGGCGACAATTACCAGCTTCCGACGCTCGACCTCCTCGCGCCCGCTCCCGAGCGCGGCCGCCAGCAAATCGATCGCGTCGGTCTGGAACGGAATGCAAGGCTCCTCGAATCCGTCCTCGAGGATTTCCACGTCCGCGGCGATATCGTCGAGGTCCGGCCCGGGCCCGTCGTCACGATGTACGAGCTCGAGCCTGCCAGCGGGATTAAGGCTAGCCGGGTGATCCAGCTCGCGGATGACATCGCGCGCAACATGTCGGCGCTATCAGCGCGAGTCGCGACTATCCCCGGCCGAAGCGTGATCGGCATCGAGCTGCCCAACCCCAAGCGCGAACCGGTGAGCCTGTCCGAATTGATCGGAAGCCAGGCGTTCGAGGATCAAAATCACGCGCTTCCGCTGATTCTCGGAAAGAATATCGCCGGCGATCCGGTAATCGCAGACCTCGCTCCAATGCCCCATTTGCTGGTCGCAGGAACTACTGGATCGGGCAAGTCCGTCGGGCTCAATTGCATGATCTTGTCACTGCTCTACCGATACGGGCCGGATCAATGCAAACTCATCCTGATCGACCCGAAGATGCTGGAGCTCAGCATCTACGACAACATTCCGCACCTCCTGTCGCCCGTGGTCACCGAACCGGGGAAGGCGATCCGCGCGCTGAAATGGACCGTCGAGCAGATGGAGGAACGCTACCGGATGATGGCCAATCTCGGCGTGCGCGCTCTGCCGAGCTTCAACGCAAAGGTCCGAGAAGCCAAGGCCAAGGGATCCAAGCTCGGCCGACGGGTCCAGACCGGATACGACGCCGACACCGGCCAGCCGCTCTACGAGACCGAAGAGCTCGAATATGAGGTCTTGCCGCAAATCGTGGTCGTGGTCGATGAACTCGCCGACCTGATGATGACGGCGGGCAAGGAGGTCGAATTCCTGATACAGCGGCTGGCGCAAAAGGCGCGCGCCGCGGGAATTCATTTGATCATGGCGACGCAGCGGCCGTCGGTCGACGTCATCACCGGTGTGATCAAGGCGAACCTTCCAACCCGGATCAGCTTCCAGGTTACGAGCAAGATCGACAGCCGGACGATCCTCGGTGAGCAGGGCGCCGAGCAGCTGCTGGGCAAGGGTGACATGCTCTACATGCCCGGCGGCAAGCAAATCATCCGGGTGCATGGGCCGTTCGTCTCCGACGAGGAAGTTCGGGCCGTGACCGAGCATTGGCGCCGCCAAGGCTCGCCCGAATATGTCCAGGCCGTCACCGAAGAACCGGAGGATGGCGGTTACCTGTTCGACGGCCAGCCGACTGGCGAAGACGATGCGGAAACTCAGCTCTACCGTAAGGCCGTGCAAATCGTTGCCGAAAGCCAGAAAGCCTCGACGTCTTATCTGCAACGTCAGCTTCGAGTGGGCTACAACAGTGCCGCAAGGCTGATCGAGCGGATGGAGAAGGACGGCCTCGTCGGCCAGCCTGATCATGTGGGCCGCCGCGAGGTCCTGATCGACCCCGACGGACATCCCCTTTGAGAGTCGCAATCTAAGCCTGAACGGAACGGAACCGCCGAGTTCAGAGCGCATTCAAGCGCGAAACGCCAGTTTCCTGCGCTAAATCCCCCAGGAGTTCTTCAATCATGAGCCTTTCAACCCGTTTTGCGCGCGTGCTGGTGCCGGTGACGATCATGGCCTTAGCCGTGCCGAGCGCTGCCGCGGAGAATGCGGAGCTCGCCAAGGTGCAGGCCCACGTCACTTCTGTCGACACGATGACGGCGAATTTTGTCCAGACCGATGCCAAGGGCCGCTCGGCCGCCGGGACCTTGCAGTTGAAGCGCCCCGGCCGGATCCGCTTCCAGTACGGCAGTGGCGACCTTCTGCTCGTCGGGACCGGCGGAAGGCTCGTGTTCCTTGATTATCAGGTCGGCCAGAAGAACAGTTGGGATCTCAACAAGACACCGCTGGGCATCCTCTTGTCCGCCAATCCCGACCTGAACAGGATCGCAAGAGTCCAGTCCAATCCTGACCAGCGCATCCTGGTGGTTCGAGCCAAGGATCCCAACCACGCTGAATTCGGTACGTTGATCCTGGCCTTCCTGCGTTCGCCGGCCGCTCCTGGCGGACTCCAGCTCTATGGCTGGACGGCGATCGATGCGCAAAACAAACGGACTACGGTCAAGCTCTCGGACGTGCGTTACAACGTCGCGGTGCCCGAGAGCGCGTTCACTTACGCCGAACCCAAAAAGCGGAAGCGCTAGATTAAAAAAGTTTCATATTGCGACCTGTTCATCGCAATTTCAGGAGGCGTTTCCTACATAAGGTCACGATTCCGCTGCTTGCCCGGGGTTTCCCCCTGTTACCCGGGGTCTTTGCGGGATCCCTTGCGTGACGAACGCTAGGTCGGCCCTCGCTCCATGCCCCCGGAGCGGGGGCCTTTTCTTTGCGGGCGGTCCGGGACGAGGCTAAGCGGCAATTGTGACGAAACGGCTGAAGATTGCGTCCTGGAACATCAACTCGGTGCGAGCGCGCACCGGGCTCGTCGAGCGGCTGATCAAGGAGCAGCAGCCCGACATCTTGTGCCTTCAGGAAACTAAGGTGCTCGACGGCATCTTCCCCGCCGAGCTGTTTCGCAAACACCGCTACACGCACTTTGCTTTGAACGGCCAGCGCATGCACCATGGCGTCGCCATCCTCAGCCGAGTGCCGCTGAAGGACCCTGGCAAGCACGACTGGCAGGACAATGGCGAGGCCCGGCACATCGGCGTGCGGCTCGACTGCGGGATCCGGCTCGAAAACGTCTATGTGCCGGCCGGAGGCGACATCCCCGACCGCGATCAGAACCCCAAGTTCGGCCAGAAACTGGACTTCATCGAACGAATGACCCGCTGGTCCGAGGGCTTGGCTGAACCGACGATCATCGTCGGCGACTTCAATATCGCACCCCTGGAATGTGACGTCTGGAGCCACAAGGCATTGTTAAAGGTCGTCAGCCATACGCCGGTCGAGGTCGAATTGCTGACGCGGCTTCGCCAGGCGCACGACTGGATCGACATCGGCCGGCACTTCGTCCCCGCGCCGGAACGCTGCTTCACCTGGTGGAGCTATCGCTCGCCGGACTGGACCCGGAACGATCGGGGCCGCAGACTCGACCATATGTGGGCCTCTCCGGAGCTTGGTGGCCATCTTTCAGCGCACGAGGTGCTCAAGCCGTGTCGTTCGTGGGAGCGGCCGTCCGATCATGTGCCGCTAATCCTCGAGATCGAAGTTTGAGCGACCCAGCGCCGATCCGGCGGGCGATTGCCGCTCTGCGCGCCGGGCGGCCAGTCCGGATCGAGGGTGCGGAGCCGGCGGCGATCGTCGCTGTCGAAACCGCTACTCCAGAGATGCTCGAACTCATCGATCCGGAGGGCAAAGCCCGGCTGCTCATCAGCGGCGAGCGCGCGGCGGCACTGTCCCTGGCCAATGAGCGCGACGCGGCCGACCCGGCCGATCCGGTGCTGATCGAGCGCGCGCCGTGGCTCGATGCCGAATCGGCGCTGGCGATCGCAGATCCCGGCAGCGACCTCGATCGCGGTCCCATCGGGCCGATGCATCCGCTTCCGCTCGATTGCGCCAAGGCCGCGCGATCCGCGCTCGGGCTCGCTCGGTCCGCGGGTCTGCTGCCGGCGCTGTGGCTGGTCGATGACCAGCCGGCCGCAGCATCGGTTTCCGCTGACGAGATTGCCACGCAGCGTGGAGCTCCGGCGGTCGCGCTGGTCGCTCGAGCCAAACTGCCGCTCGACGACATGCCCGAAGCGCAGATTGTCGCGTTCCGGGGCTCGGACGACGGACAGGAGCATGTGGCGTTGGTCGTGGGTGCTTTCGGCGGACAGCCGCCGCTGGTGCGATTACACAGCGAATGCCTGACGGGTGACGTGTTCGGCTCGCTGAAATGCGATTGCGGCCCACAGCTCAAGGAGGCGCTTCGGATTATCGGCGAGGCGGGAGGCGGGGTGCTCCTTTACCTTCGCCAGGAAGGGCGCGGGATCGGCCTCGCCAACAAGCTTCGGGCTTATGCCCTCCAGGACCGGGGGCTCGACACGGTGGATGCCAATCGGCGGCTTGGCTTCGGCGACGATGAGCGCGACTATGCACACGCCGCAGCGATGCTCGGAGCGCTCGGAATCCACCGCGTCCGTTTGCTGACGAACAATCCCAATAAGGTCGCCGGGCTCAAGGCCGCGGGGGTCGAGGTGGTTAAGCGGTTGGCGCATCATATGCCGGCCAATCCGCACAATGCCGATTATCTCGCGACCAAGCGCAAGAAGAGCGGGCACCTCATCTAGCTGAGGCCGAGGAGACCGCGGACCTCATCAAAGCTGTAGGCGATCTCCCGCACTCCGAGGCGACGCAGCATTTCATCGTGGCCGTCGAGGCAATGGGTGCCCGCCGCGAGGCCGATCACCCGCGCGCCCGAGGCGAGCGCACCGGTTACCCCAACCGCCGAATCTTCGAGGATGATGGTGCGCCGAATATCGGCATCCAGCCGATCGGCGGCATGGAGATAGAGATCGGGGGCAGGCTTGCCGCGTTCGACATGCTCCCGGCCGCTGTAAACATGGTCGCCGAACGCATCGGAGAGCCCGAGATGTTCGAGATGCCCGCGAATCCAGCGGGTCGAGCTCGACGAGGCTACGGCCTTTGGCAAGGACGGCGGCAGCGACCGAACGAAATCGACCGCACCGACGACGGCCCGCACCCCCTCCTGAAGCGCGCGGACGCTTTGTTCCC
>JBKPKF010000122.1:0-2327 GCA_046730995.1 Pseudomonadota bacterium | reverse complement strand
CCCGGTGCCCGCTTCCAAGATATTTCTCGATGGTTTTCGCCTTGGCCGGCGATTCGACAACGACGAGTTTCAAGCTGTGCCCTCACGCATACGCGTAAAGGTGGGGCCGGAGGATTCCGCTCGTCAAGAAGCACTCCCGTTACCCCGTATCTTGTAATTACTCGCGGCTGAGCGGTTTCCTGAACTTGAGGACCACCTGGTCCGTGTGTCCGCGGATCTTGGGATTGAACACTCTCAAGCTGTGATCGTCGGCCGGGTTGCGGAGAATCTCGCTCTCAGCCGCCAATTTGAAGCCGGCCTGGGTGACCTCCTCCCGGATGGAATCGGGGTCGATCCGGTGCAACGTTTCTGTATCCCGGTGCCCCGTACCTTTGGATGCGACATGATCGATCACAAGGAAAATGCCACCCGGCTTTAGGGCGCGGTAGATTGCCTTGTTCAACGCGGCGACGTCCGTGTGTTCCATCGAACGGTTGTAAAGGTCGTGGTAGTTCTGAATCAGGAACACGACGTCCAGCTTCCGGGGTGTCGAGAACTCCGCCGCATTCTCCGTCAAGACGGTGACGTTCGAATAAGAAGAATCGCTCCCCAGCGCAGTGGCGCCCGTAAACTCATCGGCTCCGCCAGCGCGGATCATCTCCGCCGGAATCACTGCATAGACATGCCCGCGATTGCCGGCCACGCTACTGAAAAGCCGAGTGAAATAACCTTGGCCGGGCATGAAATCAGCGGCCATGTCTCCAGGCTTCATTCCCGAAAATGCAATGATTTCTGCGGGATGCCGCACGGCATCCTTTTCAGTCTGCTCCGCGGGTCGACGCGGATCGGAAAGCGCTTGAACGACATAGGACGGGATGCCGTCAGGTGCCGAATGCGAAATTGCTGCGACCGCCGTGGTGCCGGACAGCGCTACCAGGCCCAATAGGATCAGCCGTTTCATATTTACTCCAAAGACTAGGTTTTCAGACCAGGATCGAGGAGCGCACGCGGCGGAGCTAGGCGAGCTGCCCCCGCTGCGCAACTAGTGCCGGAGACTCACTTTGCCGCCCGCGTGGCGGTCGAGCCTGCCGGCGAGGTCCAGCTCAAGCAGCGCCATCTGCACGGCGCCGGGCGATGCACCAGATAGGCGGATGATTTCGTCGACGGGGACCGGTGACGGTCCGAGAAGCTCCCCGACGAGATCTAGCGCATCGACGCCGTTCAGTTCCTCGGTGGGCTCGAACGGTGTCGCGGCCGCTCGAACGCTGCTCACAGGCAGCCGGATCGCCTCGACGACGTCCGCAGCAGTCTGAATCAGGGTCGCCCCGTCGCGGATCAGCTGGTTGCAGCCCTGGGCGCGCGGATCGAGCGGCGAGCCTGGGACGGCCATCACCTCGCGGCCGGCTTCCGCTGCCAACCGTGCGGTGATCAGCGATCCGGACTTCGGCGCTGCCTCGACGACTACCGTTCCCGTGCTGATCCCGGCGATGATCCGGTTGCGGTAGGGGAAGTGGCGCGCCCGAGGCTCGGTCCCAGGCGGCATTTCCGCGAGCACCAATCCGCGTTCGTAGAGCGCCTTCTGCCGTTCCTCATTTTCCGGAGGATAAAAAACGTCCACACCACCCGCTACGACTCCGATCGTCCCGGTCTCGAGCGCGCCGTCATGCGCCGCGCTGTCGATCCCGCGAGCGAGGCCCGATACGACGACCAGGTCATTCTGGCCGAGATCGTAGGCCAGCCCACGAGCGAAGCGGCACGCGGCGGCCGACGCATTGCGTGCACCGACGATGGCAGCGGAGGTTTTGTCGAGGAGGTTGAGGTTCCCTTTGGCCGTCAGCAAGGGCGGCGCGTCCTCTAGTTCGGCAAGCAGGCGGGGATAGAGACCCAGTCCCAGGACGAGGAATCTCGCGCCGCACTTTTCGACCATCGCAATCTCGCGCTCGGCATCATGGCGGCCAACCAGCCGAGGCGCAGCTCCGCCGCCGCGCCGAGCGAGGTCTGGGACGGCGGCCAGCGCGGCCGACGGAGTTCCGAACCGGGCAATCAACTGGCGATAAGTGACTGGCCCGATGCCGGGCGTTCGGACCAGCCTCAGGCGGTCGACGAGGTCTTCGATCCCAGGCGTGGCTCGGTTCCTTTCTTCAGGCGAAGGATATTTTCGCGGTGCTTCCAAAGCACGAGCACAGCGAAGCCGAGCAACAACGGCAGAAGAGATGAGTGAAGGAGCAGGGCGGCGACCGGGGCGCTGATCGCCGCAATCATTCCCGCGACGGACGAAATACGGATGATCACAAGCAATGACAGCCAGATGGCGGCATAGACGGCGGCGGCGATCGCAAGCAGTGGGA
>JBKPKF010000121.1:0-5915 GCA_046730995.1 Pseudomonadota bacterium | reverse complement strand
CGATGTCCGACGCGTCGCCGGCGGACGACATCGCTGCCGCGATCGGTACGGACGAACGGCGTATGCACGTCCGCGCCTACAATTATTGGGTCTCGCTACTCGACGGCCGGGACTTCCCGTCGATCGAGGACCTGGAGCCGGGCGAAGTGCTCGACTTCGCACCCAACAGCGTCCTGCTCGATTTCACCTGCGGCCGCGACAACCCGGCCGTGCCGTACATCGGCGCGGGGATCCGCGAGGAATGCGGGCTCGACGACGATACACGCACGATCAGCGACGTGCCGAGCCGGTCCCTCCTGTCGCGGCTCACCGATCACTATCTCCAGATCATCGCCAACCGCGCTCCGATCGGCTTCGAAGCCGAGTTCGTGAATCAGCGCGAAGCGAACATCTGTTACCGCGGCATATTGATGCCCTTCTCGTCCGATGGCGATACGATCGACTTCATCTACGGAGTGATCAACTGGAAGACCGTGGAGCCCTCGGCGGCGAACGATTCTGCACCCGCACGGCCGGCCGAAGAGGCGGCGCAAGAGCTTCCGGCCGAGGACGAGGCC
Source organism: Pseudomonadota bacterium (assembly GCA_046730995.1). Lineage (GTDB taxonomy): Bacteria > Pseudomonadota > Alphaproteobacteria > Sphingomonadales > Sphingomonadaceae > Sphingomicrobium. The sequence goes on along the minus strand of JBKPKF010000121.1, from coordinate 5,358 downwards.
GTTGTCGAGGAACAGGCTGCTGTCGAGGAAGATGCTCCTATCCAGGAAGAGGCCGCTCTCGAGCCGCTCGAGCTGGAATCGGAGGTTGAAGTTCCGATGGTCGAGGCCGATTCGGCGGACGAGGCGGAATTCGCGCCACTGGGGATCGATGAAGCGCCGCATGTGCCCGTCACGCCCGAAGAGCATCTGACATGGGAAGATGGGCCCCTCGCAGATACTTCTGAGGAGCCTGCTGCCGACATCGAGCTCGGCGAGGACGCCGGCCTCGCCGACCGCTTGTGGGCAGCGCGTGAGACCGCCGAGGCGGTCAAGACCGCCGACGGACGCAGCCGTGCCGCGCTCTACCGCGCGCTCTCCCTTGCTTATGATTTCGCGGTCGCCGCCCAGCATAATCCGGACGATTATGCCGAACTGCTCGAGGAATCGGGCGTGACGGCGCAAGCACGCGCGCCAATGACCCCGATCGTGAAGCTCGTGTTCGGGATCGACTATGACAAAGCGCGACTGACCGAGTTCGCCGCAGCCTTGTCTTACGGCCAGCGGCAGCGGGTCTCTTCGGGCGGCTTCCAGCAGTTCATCGAACAGCAGCCGGGCGGGCTCAAGGCGCTGGTCGCCGCCGAGCGCAGCGCGCGCCGGCCCGAGCCGCGGCCGGACACGAAGGGCGAAGCAGCGCGGGCTAAGCTCCGCTCCGCGCCGTCCATTACGCTCGCAGAGGTGCCGGCCACCGACGAATTCGCGGTTGTCATTACTCGCAGGGGCGTGGACGGAACACACGAACCGGTCGCGATCGTCGACGACGAGGGCCTGGTCGAGCGAGCAATTCGTCGCGCACTGTAGTTCGACGGGGTTGTCCGCCTAAGGACGCGGCGGCTATAGGCGCCCCGCGTCGCCCTACTCGCGGAGCTCAACCCGTTCATGACTGCCCACATGCGCCTGGCCAAGCCGTTGGTCGACTCGCTTCGCAAGGCGCTCACGCTCAACGCCCTTCCCGGTGAAACGCGGGGCCTGCACCGCGACGCGGAGCGCGATGCGGCAGAGTTCCTCGCCCAGGTCGCAGCCCGCCGGAAACCGGGTGAGCTTGCGATTTCGATCGAATCGACGGGGGGCGAGGCAGGCCGAAGGCGGATGCGGATCGGCATCGTCAACGACGACATGCCGTTCCTGGTCGATTCGGTTGCGAACGCGATCGCAGCCCGCCAGCTGACGATCCACCGTCTTCTCCACCCGGTCGTATGCGTGACCCGAAACGACGACGGCGTCCTGCACAACGTCGAGCCGCTCTGTGCCGACAAGAGCCGCCGCGAATCGATGATGTATCTCGAGCTCGATCGCGCCGACGCTCGCGGCCGCCAGGAGCTCGCGGCGGATCTCAGGCGGGTGCTCGACGACGTCCGCCTCGCGGTGCGGGACTGGCGCGCGCTGCAGAACAGGATGCGGCAGGACGCGGCGAATATCGAAAACCCTGAAGGCCAGGCCCTCCTTGAATGGTTCGCCGACGGGGCGATGACCCTGCTCGGCTATCATGTCGAGAAGCCGTACGAAGCGCCGTCGGATTCCCTGGGCATCTTCAGCATTCCGGGAGCTCCGACCGACAAGGGCGGCGCCCTCGGCGCAATGCGGTACTTCGAACAGGGTGGCGAAGTGCCGCTGATGGCCAAAGCGGAGCGCAAGTCGACTGTCCACCGCAGGGTTCCGCTCGACCTTGTCGTGGTTCCTATCCGCGAGAAGGGAAAGATCGTCGGGATCGGCGTTCACGCCGGCCTTTGGACGAGCGAGGCGCTGCGGTTGCCGCCCGAAGAGGTGCCCGTCCTTCGTCAGCGCCTGAAGCAGCTCGACGAAGACTTCGGGTTCGACCCGAAGGGCCATTCGGGCAAAGCGCTCCGCCACGCCGTCGCTTCCCTTCCGCGCGATCTCCTTATCACCATCACCTACAACTCCGTTCGCGCCTTGGTGATGATGGCGATGTCGCTGGCCGACCGCCCACGCCCGGGCCTGCTTCAGGTCCGAAGCATTCTCCAGGGACAGCTCTTCTCTTTCGTCTGGCTGCCGCGCGAAGAGCTGACAACGTCGCGACGTAACTCCATTGCCGTGCTTCTTGAGTGCGAGGTCGGGCGAGAAATCACCAGCTGGTCGGTCGAGCTCGGAGACGGCGACCTCGCCCTTATCCGCTACACCCAATATATAGACGCTGACGCTCCCGATCCGGATTGCGACGCGCTCGACGCCGCGGTTGTGGAGATGGTGAGGGGCTGGGCGCCGGCGGTCGAGGCCGAGCTGATCGCCGCTGCCGGCGCACCGCGCGCAACACGACTCGCTTTCACTTATTTGCCGGCATTCACGGATAGTTATCGTTCGCGCACCAGCCCGGACGAGGCCGCCGCTGACATCCTGCGCCTCAATCAGCTTCGCGATGAGGCCGATCGCGACGTTCGAATCACCCGGATCGGCAGTGATCCTCCGGGTCAGCTGCGGCTCAAGACTTACCGGACCGGCGGCCTCATCCCGCTTTCGGAAGCCGTTCCGGTCCTCGAGAATTTCGGGTTCAGGGTGCTTGAGGAGATGCCGAGCGTTCTCGGCGGAGGTATCGGCTACATCCACGACTTCCGCGTCGAGATCGCCAGCGAGGCCGACATGCGATCGATCGTCGCGCGTGCGCTCGAGATCGAGCGCGCGATCGCCAACGTCCTCTGCGGCTCGGCCGAGGACGACGAGTTCAACCAGCTCGTGCTCTACGCGGGGCTTGCCACGCAGCCGGTCGTCTGGCTGCGTTCCTGGTTCCGTTACCTGAGGCAGACCGGCAGCAGCTTCGGGCTGGTCACGGTCGTCGACGCGCTTCGCCGCGCGCCGCGCGCAACCCAAGCGCTCGTCGACCTGTTTGCGGCAATCCACGACCCCGCCACCAAAAGCCGCGATTCAAAGGTCAGCGCGCTGCGCGAACGTTTCGATCAGGCCCTTACCAAGGTGGGTTCTATCGACGACGACCGGATTTTGCGCCGGCTACGGGCTTTGGTGGAAGCGATCCTGCGGACGAATGCATTTGCGCCTGCCGCGGCGGAAGCGCTCGCATTCAAGCTCAACTCATCGCTTGTGCCCGGCTTGCCTGCGCCGGTGCCGTGGCGCGAGATCTGGGTCTATTCGCCGCGGGTCGAAGGAATTCACCTGCGCGGTGGGCCCATCGCTCGCGGCGGATTGCGCTGGTCCGACCGGCGCGATGATTTCCGGACCGAGATTTTGGGCTTGATGAAGGCGCAGCTGGTCAAAAATGCCGTCATCGTCCCGACCGGCGCCAAGGGCGGATTCTATCCCAAGCAGTTGCCGCCGACGTCGAACCGCGACGCGTGGCTCGCGGAAGGCACCGAAAGCTATCGGATCTTCATCCGCTCGTTGCTGTCGGTTACCGACAATCTCGTCAACGATAAGGTCGTTCACCCGGATGGTGTGGTGATCGGCGACGATGACGACCCCTATTTCGTCGTCGCCGCCGACAAGGGCACCGCGACCTTCTCCGATATTGCAAACGGGATCGCGCTGGAGCGCAACTTCTGGCTCGGCGACGCCTTCGCGAGCGGCGGATCCAACGGATATGATCACAAGGCGATGGGGATCACTGCCAAGGGCGCATGGATCTCGGTTCAGCGGCATTTCCTAGAAATGGGCATCGACGTTCAGTCGGACCCGGTGACGGTCGCGGGCTGCGGAGACATGTCGGGCGACGTGTTCGGCAACGGCATGTTACTATCCAAGTCGATCAAGCTCGTCGCCGCCTTCGACCACCGTCACATCTTCATCGACCCAAATCCGGACCCGGCCGCAAGCTGGAAGGAGCGCAAGCGGATGTTCGCCCTGCCGCGGTCCAGCTGGGACGATTACGACCGGAAATCGCTGTCGAAGGGCGGCGGCGTCTTCCCGCGCACGCAAAAGTCGATCGAGCTCAGCGCCGAAGCTCGCCGGGTGCTCGGCATCGAGGTGAAATCGATCGACCCGACGAGCCTCATCAACCTGATCCTCAAGAGCCCCGTCGAACTCCTCTGGTTCGGCGGGATCGGGACCTACATCAAGGCTTCGACCCAGAGCCAGGCGGATGTCGGCGACCCTTCGAACGACGCGCTTCGAGTCGACTCGACGGAGGTGCGCGCGAAGGTGATCGGCGAAGGCGCCAATCTCGGTGTGACGCAGGCCGGCCGGATCGAATTCTCCCTGCACGGCGGGCGCATCAACACCGACTTCATCGACAATAGCGCGGGCGTCGATTGCTCGGACAATGAGGTCAACATCAAGATCCCGCTCAACCGCGAAATGCGCGAAGGGCGGTTGACTGAAGCGAAGCGCAACACGCTGCTCGCCAAGATGGCCGACGAGGTTTCCGAACTCGTTCTCGAGGATAACCGGCTGCAGAGCCTTGCTTTGTCCATCGCCGAAGCCGGCGGCGCGCAGGCGGTGCCCGGGCATGTTCGAACGATCGAGCTCCTGGAAGCGACCGGCCGGCTCGACCGAAAGGTGGAGGGACTTGCCTCGAGCGAAGACCTGATACGGCGCGCGCAGGAGGGCCGCGGGTTGACCAGGCCGGAGCTGGCGGTGGTCCTGTCGATGTCGAAGATCACGCTCCAGGACTCGGCCGAAAGATTGCGCCTGGCCGAGGACAAGCTGGTTGAGCCGCAGTTGTTCGAGGCTTTTCCAAAGCCGATGCGCAAGGCTCACGCGGAGGCCATTCGTGCGCACCGACTGCGCAACGAGATCGTTGCAACAAAGGCGGCCAACCGTTTCGTGAACCGCCTAGGGCCAGGCATGGCGTTCGATCTGACCGAAGAGGAAGGATCTTCGCTCCGCCAGGTGGTGACCGCTTTCCTGGTTGTCGAGCGGCTGCTCGAGCTCGACAAATTGTGGGACCTCATCGAACGAGACGCGGTCCGCGAAAATGTCCGGATCGAGCTATTCGCGATCGCTGCGACAAGCGTTCGGGCCCACCTCTCGGATATCCTGCGTTCGGCCGGCGGCGAGACCAATGTCACGGCCCTGTGCAAATTGTTGGAGCCCGGCTTGCGCAGCATTTCGGCGGCGGCCGACCGCCTAATCCGCACCCAGGTGCGGACGGAAGCCGACACCCGCCGCACATACCTTGTCGGCCTTGGCACAAGCGAGGGCGTCGTCCGGCGGCTGGTCCGCCTCTACGAGCTTGACGGCGTGTTCGGGATCGCCGCGCTTGCTGCTCGCCGCAAGTTCGACGAGCTACTCTTGACGCGCGCCTATACGAAGATCGGTGAGGCGCTCGGTCTCGACTGGGCCCAGCAGGCGGTCGCCCGCTTCAAGCCGGCTGATCAGTGGGAACGGCTGCTGACGGCGGGGCTGGCCCGCGACTTC
>JBKPKF010000120.1:0-2660 GCA_046730995.1 Pseudomonadota bacterium | reverse complement strand
CAGCGCCCTGTTTTTTTGCATGGGGCAACATTCCGTTTCTGGAGCTTTTCTCGCGTGGAGACATCCGGCGGCATTCGGGCCAGCTTAGCAGGGCGCTACGCTTCCGCGCTCTTCGATCTTGCTCGCGACGAGCGGCAGATCGACGCGGTCGGCCGCAGCCTCGACATGCTAAATCAGGCCCTGCTCGATTCGAAGGACTTCGCCGAACTCATCGAAAGTCCGCTGGTTTCGCGCGACGAGGCCGGAAAAGCGTTCGCCGCTTTGACGCCGCAGCTCGGAATCGATCCGGTCACGGCGAACTTTCTCGGCGTTCTCGCGAGGAACGGCCGCAAGCTTGAGCTTCGCCCCGTCATCCGCGCGTTCCGCCGCCTCGCCGCCGAGCATCGCGGCGAAGTGACCGCGGACGTGGTCACCGCCCGGCCATTGAATGACGACCAAATCGCGGCTTTGAAGCAGCGGCTCCGCACTCGAGCCGGCCGAGACGTCACGATCGACGCGCAGGTCGACCCTGAAATTCTCGGCGGAATCGTCGTCAAGCTGGGAAGCCAGAAGATCGACTCTTCGATCCGCACCAAACTCAACCGACTCGCCCAGGCGATGAAAGGCTAAGCAAGACCCATGGACATCCGCGCCGCTGAAATCTCCCGCGTCATCCGCGACCAGATCGCGAATTTCTCGGCTGACGCAGAAGTCTCCGAAGTCGGGACCGTGCTGTCCGTCGGCGACGGGATCGCCCGCATCTACGGGCTCGACAACGTCCAGGCCGGCGAAATGGTCGAGTTCGACAACGGCACCAAAGGCATGGCCCTCAATCTCGAGGCCGACAATGTCGGCGTCGTGATCTTCGGGTCGGACTCGGACATCTCCGAAGGCTCGGGCGTCAAGCGCACCGGAACCATCGTCGACGTGCCGATCGGCAAGGGACTGCTCGGTCGCGTTGTCGACGCGCTCGGCAATCCGATTGACGGCAAGGGCCCAATCGAGGCTACGGAGCGCCGTCGCGTCGAGGTCAAGGCGCCCGGCATCATTCCGCGCAAGTCGGTGCACGAGCCTGTTCAGACCGGCCTCAAGGCGCTCGACGCCCTCGTCCCGATCGGCCGCGGACAGCGCGAGCTGATCATCGGCGATCGCCAGACCGGCAAGACCGCCGTCGCGCTAGATACCTTCATCAATCAGAAGGAAATCAACAAGTCGGGCAAGGAGAGCGAGAAGCTCTACTGCATTTACGTCGCCATCGGCCAGAAGCGTTCGACCGTCGCACAGATCGTCCGAGCGCTCGAGGAGAATGGCGCGATGGAATATTCCATCGTCGTCGCCGCGACCGCTTCAGAACCGGCTCCGCTGCAGTTTCTTGCGCCTTACACCGGCTGCGCGATGGGCGAATATTTCCGCGACAACGGCATGCATGCCGTCATCGTCTATGACGATTTGTCAAAGCAGGCTGTGGCCTACCGTCAGATGTCGCTGTTGCTGCGCCGCCCGCCGGGCCGCGAAGCCTATCCGGGCGACGTCTTCTATCTCCACAGCCGCCTGCTCGAGCGCGCCGCGAAGATGAACGAGGATAATGGGGCCGGCTCGCTGACCGCGCTTCCGGTCATCGAGACCCAGGCCGGCGACGTCTCGGCCTACATTCCGACCAACGTGATCTCGATCACCGACGGCCAGATCTTCCTCGAGACCGACCTGTTCTACCAGGGCATCCGCCCGGCGATTAACGTCGGCCTTTCGGTGAGCCGCGTCGGCTCGGCCGCCCAGACCAAGGCGATGAAGAAGGTCGCCGGCTCGATCAAGCTCGAGCTCGCCCAGTATCGCGAGATGGCCGCCTTCGCCCAGTTCGGCTCGGACCTCGACGCCTCGACTCAGAAGCTGCTGGCTCGCGGCGCGCGCCTCACGGAATTGCTCAAGCAGCCGCAATATGCGCCGATGCCCGTCGAGGAGCAGGTCGCCTCGATCTTCTCCGGCACCCAGGGCTTTCTCGACAGCGTCGATACCAAGGACGTCGTCCGCTACGAGGCGGCGATGCTGAGCTATTTGCGCTCGGACCAGCCCAAAATCCTGAAATCGATCCGCGACACCAAGGCGCTCGACGACGACACCGCCAAGGCGCTGAAGGACGCTCTGGCAAAGTTCGGGAAGCAGTTCGCATAAATGGCCTCGCTTAAGGCCCTCAAGATTCGCATCGGCTCGGTCAAGTCGACGCAGAAGATCACCAAGGCGCTGAACATGGTGGCCGCGGCGAAGCTTCGCCGCGCCCAGCAGAATGCGGTCGCGGCGCGGCCCTATTCCTCGCGCATGACTGAGGTTGTCCGCTCGCTCGCCGCGAAGATCACCCCAGGTCCCCAGAGCCCGAAGCTGCTCAGCGGCACGGGCAAGGACGAAACGCATCTGATCATCGTGGCGACCAGCGACCGCGGCCTGGCCGGGGCGTTCAACAGTAACATCGTGCGCACCGTGCGACGCAAAGCCGACGAGTTGATCGCCGAGGGCAAGAGCGTGCTGTTCTACATCGTCGGCCGCAAGGGTCGACCGGTCCTCCAGCGGCTCTACCCCAAAGGCATCATCGCCCAGTACGATACTACCGAGATGAAGGCGCCGAACTACGCCGACGCGCAAGGCATCGCGAAGGACATCATCGACCGCTACACGACCGATGGCATCGA
>JBKPKF010000119.1:0-2403 GCA_046730995.1 Pseudomonadota bacterium | reverse complement strand
GTGGTCGAAGTAGATGCGTGTCGCCATGGTTCGGATTTTGCCTGTTTGCCGCCGATGATTGCGCTTGTTCGGCTGCCGCCTATATAGGCGCAGCCCGTCCGCGCCACACCCTTTAGCGAGCTTCAATGCCCGAAGTCATTTTTCCCGGCCCCGAGGGCCGCCTCGAAGGCCGTTTCCATCCCGGAACGCGGCCGCGTGCTCCTGTTGCCCTGATCCTGCACTCCCATCCGCAGGCCGGCGGCACGATGAACAATAAGATCGTGCAGCTTCTCTACCAAACCTTCGTGCGCCGCGGCTTTGCGACCCTTCGCTTCAACTTTCGCGGGGTCGGCAAAAGCCAGGGCGTGTTCGACAACGGGATCGGCGAGCTCAGCGATGCGGCGAGCGCACTCGACTGGGTCCAGCAGATTCACCCCGAAGCGGAGACGACCTGGGTCGCCGGAGTGAGCTTCGGCGCCTGGATCGGGATGCAATTGCTAATGCGCAGGCCCGAAATCCGCGGGTTCATTTCGATTGCTCCGCCGGCGAACATGTACGACTTCAGCTTCCTCGCCCCGTGTCCCTCGTCAGGAATCATCATCCAGGGCGAGGCCGATGAAGTGGTAACCCCGAGCGCGGTTCAGAAGCTCGTCGACAAGCTTCGCACTCAGCGACACATCACGATCCATCACGAGCTCATTCCCGGGGCCAACCACTTCTTCGCCAACGAGCTGGATTTGCTAATGAAATCGGTCGATGAATATCTCGACATGAGGCTCGCCACCGACCCCATCAAGCCGCCTACACTGTCCAGATCATCACGTTCGTAGCGAGGACGGCGGCAGCCGCGATCATCAGGATGCCGCGAAGGCGTGTCCGCCGGTTGAGGGCAAGCTTCACTCCGCCAGCAGCGAGGAGCAGCGCGGTGAGCATCGCGAGTGCCATGGCTCCCGATGTAATTTCTTCCATTTCCGGCACCTATTTTCACCAAGGCTTAACCTTACTGCATCCAAATTGGAGCGCATGCTGACGGCCGAGCAACAGGCGCGCCTCGAAGAGGCGTTCGAGCGGATCGAAGAAACGATCCTGCCGTGCATCTCCATGATGCTCGAGACTTTGATCGAGGCGTCGGAGCATGCCGCCGAGGGCGAGAGGCGCTTCCTCATCGGCGAGCTCAAGACGCTCGCGGCCGAGCTCGAGGATCTGTCCCGGGCTGTCGAGCTTTCCAGCCCGACGCACGTCGAGCCCGGCGAATACAAGGCCCGCGGCGCCGCCTAACTCCCAACGATCCGCGCGTGCAGAGCCGGGTCGATATTCGCTCCGGACAGCACGACCACGTTTCCCTCTTCGGCCCGGACCTTGGCCGCAAGCAACGCGGCGAGCGCCGCCGCTCCGCCTGGCTCGACGACGAGGCCGTGCCGGTCCCACGCGAATCGGATCGCTTGCCTAACTTCGTCGTCGCTTACGGAAACTGAGTTGGCCCGCCGATCCCGCAGAATTCCGAAGGTCAGCGGCGATACGCGAAGGGTTTGAATCGCGTCGCAAATGGTCGGCGGCGCATCGGGCCCGACAGGAACGATCTCTCCGCCTTCCAGTGACCGGCCCATGTCGTCCCATCCCTCGGGCTCGGCGATCACGATTTTGGCCTCGGGGACGGCGAGCGCGATTCCGGAAGCCAACCCACCCCCGCCGCACGGAATCAGGATGGAAGCCGGCGATCGGCCGATCTGCTCGACGATCTCGAGGCCGGCGGTCCCCTGCCCCGCGACAATATCGGGATCGTCGAAGCTGGGGACCACTGTCGCCCCGCTTTCGCCGGCAATTTTCCGGGCAATGTCTTCCCGGCTCTCCGTCATCCTGTCGTAGAAGACGATCTTTGCGCCTTCGGCAGCGGTCCCATCCACTTTCACTTGCGGAGCGTCAGACGGCATGACGATCACCGCGTGGATGCCCAACCGCTTCGCCGCGATCGCTACGCCGCGCGCATGGTTGCCCGACGAGAAAGCGACCACGCCCCTTGCTCGCTCTTCGGGCGAGAGCCGCAGGAGCCGGTTGGTTGCACCGCGCAATTTGAATGCCCCGCCGGTCTGCAGGCACTCGCATTTCAGCCAGACCTTGACGCCCCCGATCTCGCTTTCAATGAGCGGCGTGCGCTCGACCAATCCCGCGATACGCTGGGCCGCTTCGAGCACGTCATTTCGGCTCACAGTCGCTGTTTCCGCTAACTGGTTGATATTTCACCCTTTCGATTAGCCGTTGCAGATCAGCGACATATGACCCCCGATTCACGAATTGGTGACTTAAAAATCTTTACAGTGGGGACCCCCGCACATATATCGCGCCCCCGCTGCCCCATGGGACTTCCAACCGCAAGGCAGCTCTCGTGTCGAACTACCAGTTGGAGGTCCCTTGAGTTGCACAATC
>JBKPKF010000118.1:0-20159 GCA_046730995.1 Pseudomonadota bacterium | reverse complement strand
GCCCGTCAACAGCAGCGAAAAGGTCGCGGCGTTGACGAATGCTGAGTCGGACCTGCCGAGCTTCTCCGACCAATCCGGGCCCGCGAGCTTGTCGGCGATCAGCTCATCGGCGGTGTGCGCGTCGGGAATTCGGAGAAGCGCCTCGGCAAGGCACATCATCGCGATGCCCTCGTCCGAGCCGAGGTCGTAGGCGTGCAGGAAAGCGTCGATTCCCGACGGCCGCTGAGCGCGGACACCCTTCACCAGCGACCGCGCGGTCGCGAGGGCGTCGGCGAGAGAAGCCGCATCGAGCCGAGCTTGATCGAGGCGCTCGTCGACGATCTGCTCTTCGTCAGGGCGGTAGGCGCGCCTTACGCCGGTCCGGTCGACCCGTCCGACGGAGTCCGGCGCGCGCTTTACCCGAGCTGTCCGTGGCAATGTTTGTACTTCTTGCCCGATCCGCACGGACAGGGTGCGTTACGGCTGATCGGGGCCTCCACCACTCCACCTTCTCCGCCTTGTTGCGGGAAGGACGGCTGCGGGATGTTCAGCAGCGGCGGAACACCGCCCATCAGCCCGCGAGCTGCAGCGTCGATGTCCGACGTATCGTCGTCGGCCGAAAATGGATCGAGATGCTGGGTGATGAAATCCGGAAGCGGCGGCGGCGTTTCTTCAAGGCGGAATTGCGCGCGCATCAGGACCCGGGTGACCTCCTCGCGAATCGACACCAACAGCCGCTCGAACAGCAGGAAGGCCTCCTGCTTATATTCGTCGATGGGCTTCTTCTGTGCGTAGCTCCTGAGGTGGATGACCTGGCGCAGCGCATCGAGCGTCGCCAGATGCTCTTTCCAATGATGGTCGAGCGTCTGGAGCAGGATCTGTTTCTCTACGGCTTTCAGGCTTTCCGGATCGAGCTCGGCGGCTTTTTGCTCCATCGCCTCGTCAGCGAGCTTTTGAATCCGCTCCGCAATGAGTTCCTGTTCCACTGCCTCTTCCTCGAGCCACGCGTCGATCGGCGGCTGAAGGCCGAAAATGGCGTCGACGCTGTCCTTGAGCTCGGCGACGTTCCACTGCTCGGGGTAGGTTCCCTCGGGACAGTTGACGGCAATGATGGACTGCACGGTCTCGGCGCGCATGTCGGTGATGACGTCGCTGATGCTTTCCGCGTCCATGATGTCCGCGCGCTGCTCGTAGATGACCTTGCGCTGGTCGTTCATCACGTCGTCGAACTCTACGACTTGCTTGCGGATGTCGTAGTTGCGCGCTTCGACCTTCTTCTGCGCCGTTTCGATCGCCTTGCTGATCCAGGGAGAGACGATCGCCTCGCCGTCCGCGAGGTTCTTGTTCATCATTCGCGAAAATAACGTCTGTGGACCGAAGATGCGCAGCAGGTCGTCGTCCAGGCTCAGGTAGAATTTTGACAATCCCGGGTCCCCCTGACGCCCGGAGCGGCCGCGAAGCTGATTATCGATACGCCGGCTCTCGTGTCGTTCAGTGCCGAGAACGTAAAGCCCGCCCGCTTCGAGGACCTTGGCTTTCTCAACGGCGACTTCCTCGCGGATGCGAGCGATCGCCTTGTCGCGCTTAGATCCTTCCTCCAGGTCGCTCAGTTCGTCCTGGATGCGGAAATCCACATTGCCGCCGAGCTGAATGTCGGTGCCGCGGCCGGCCATGTTGGTCGAGACCGTAACCATTCCCATGCGGCCGGCCTGGGCGACGATATGCGCTTCCTGCTCGTGGAAGCGGGCGTTCAGCACCGAATGCTGGATTCCGCCCTTTTCGAGGAATTCCGACAGCATTTCGGATTTCTCGATCGAGATCGTTCCGACCAGGACCGGCTGTCCGATCTTCTGCTTGGCCTTGATCTCCTGGGTGATCGCCTCGAACTTCTCCGCCATCGTCTTGTAGAATTCGTCGTCTTCGTCCGCACGCCGAACCGGCACATTGGTCGGGATGGAAACGACATTCATCTTGTAGATATCGAAGAATTCCGGCGCCTCCGTCATCGCCGTGCCGGTCATCCCGGACAGCTTCGGGTACATCCGGAACAGGTTCTGGAAGGTAATCGAAGCGAGTGTCTGGTTCTCCGGCTCGATATCGACGCCTTCCTTGGCTTCGACCGCCTGGTGCAGTCCGTCAGACCAGCGCCGACCCTCCATCATTCGGCCGGTGAATTCGTCGATGATGACGACCTTCCCGTCCTTCACGATATAGTCGATGTCCTTCTTGAACATGACGTTGGCTTTCAGCGCCTGGTTCAAGTGGTGGACCGCCTGCGTGTTGACGATGTCGTAGAGGTTGCGGCCCTCGATCAGCCCGTCGGCCTCGAGCATGCGCTCGGCCTTCTCCGTCCCGTCCTCGGTAAGGACGACGCTCTTTTGCTTCTCGTCCTTGTCGTAATCGCTCTCGCCGAACGTTTTCACGATCCGGTCGGCGGCAATGTAGAGGTCCGACTTGTCGTCGGTCGGGCCGGAAATGATCAACGGTGTCCGGGCTTCGTCGATCAGGATCGAATCTACCTCGTCCACGATCGCGAAATGGAACGGCCGCTGGACCATCTGGTCGCGGGAATATTTCATATTGTCGCGCAGATAGTCGAAGCCGAGCTCGTTGTTCGTCGCGTAAGTGATGTCGCTGTTATATGCGTCGCGCTTTTCCTGATCGGTCGTGTTGGGAACGATGACACCGACCGTCATTCCAAGGAATTTGTAGATCTGCCCCATCCAGTCGGCGTCGCGGCGGGCGAGATAATCATTGACGGTCACGACGTGGACGCCGCGGCCGCTGAGAGCGTTCAGGTAGACGGCAAGCGTCGCAACGAGCGTCTTGCCCTCGCCGGTCTTCATTTCGGCGATTTCGCCGCGGTGAAGCGCGATTCCGCCGATCAGCTGGACATCATAATGACGCTGGCCAAGCGTTCGGATCGCGGCCTCCCGGACTGTTGCGAAAGCCTCGGGAAGCAAGTCGTCCGGGCCTTCGCCATTGGCGAGACGCTGGCGGAACAAGTCCGTCTGAGCGCGCAGCTCATCGTCGGTGAGCGCCTGGATATTGGGCTCAAGCGCGTTGATTGCGTCGACATATTTGCCAAGGCCCCGCACATAGCGGTCGTTGGCCGATCCGAAGATGCTCTTTGCCAGTCCGGCGATCACATGAATTCCCTTAAAAACCCGCGCGTTCCGGAAAAAGGCGAAATGCTCCCGCCGGCGCTGGGGAAACTGTGGCGGGCGATGTAAGGAGCGCCCTAGCGCTAGTCAATTAAGGTGGAATGTATGGCCCTGACGGGTGGATGCATGTGCGGCGCGGTGCGCTACGAGCTCAGCAGCGATCCATTCGATTGCGGCTACTGTCATTGCCGCACCTGCCAGCTCAATAGCGGTGCGCCGGCGATGGCATTCGCCAGCGTGAAGACGGGCGATTGGGTCGCGACACAGGGAGAGAGCGTCATTCGCACAGTGCGCTCCAGCAGCTTTGGTGCGCGCAGCTCTTGCGGATCGTGCGGAACGCCACTCTACGTTCGGGTCGACCACCAGCCGGAAACGGTCGATTTCAGCATTGTGACGCTGGATGATCCGGCCGTAATCGCACCCGAATTTCACATCTTCTGGTCGAGCAAGGTCGAGTGGTTCGATCCGGGTGACGAACTTCCAAAACATGAGAAATTCCGCCCTGATACGCGCGGGCTCGCAGGTACTGAACCCCCGGACGATTCGTCGATGACGGGTAGAGCCAGAAACTAATCCTACCGAACCGGGCCGCGCGGCGCTGGCTTGTCGACGGTCGCGATACCCATCTCGATCAGCGGACGCCAAGTCGCATCCTTAGGAGCATTGGCGAGGATCCGCTTCCAGATCGCGGCGGCTCCTGCCCGATCGCCTGATCGCGCAAGCGCGAGGCCGTAGAAAAAAGGCGCCGCGGGATGGCCAGGCGCAAGCTCAGCCGCACGCTGGTAGGCAAGCTCGGCCGGCGGCGTCAGGCCATGCGCATGGTCGACGAGCGCATTGCCGAGCCCAATCCACAGCTGGACATCGCCCGGATATTTGCCGACCGCATTTTGGAGCAGCCCGACGGCGTCTTCGGTGTTCCCGCCGCGTGCTAGTCCGTCGGATAGGGCAAGCCAGGACTCCTCAGGACTGAAATTACCGAAGAACGCGTGGCGCGCCGCGGTCAGGGGTATGACTTCGCGCCCGCCGGAGCCATGGGCAGGCGCACCTGGCACGCCTGGGCTTCCCTGGAAAGCGTAGCCGGCGGCTCCGAAGACCAGCGCGGCCATTGCGGCAGTCAGCAGGCCTCCGCGGACCTTCAAGAGCCACAGGGCACCGATGCTCGAGGCCAGGAGCAACGTCAGGATGAACCAGCCCATCATGCCCGGCGCCCCAGGCTAATCCGACGACGGATCAGGAACCCGCCGGCGAGAAGAAGCGCGAATGGAGCCAGCCAGAGCGGCCAGGCTGCAGGTTCGGCGGTCGGTTTGTAACTGATCCAGCTACCGTAGCGTTGAACGAGCCACGACCGAATTTCAGCCGGCTTTTGGCCAGCTGCGATGCGACGCCGCACGAGATCGCGCATGTCGCCCGCCAGTTCGGCATTGCTGTCCGCAATCGATTGACCCTGGCAGACGAGGCACCGCAGCTCGCCCATCAGCGCCTGCGCCTGCGCCTCCTGTTTCGGGTCAGGCAGCTGGCGGTCGGACCAATAAGCGGGCGGGAGATCGCTGTCGGCGAAGGCCGGAGCGGCAACCAGCAAGGCAAACAGGAAGAGCAGCTTCCTCACTTCGCCTGCTCCAGGGTCCGCAGGATCATCGGGATTTCGTTCGCCTCGATCGGGCCAATATGCTGGTAGCGAATGATCCCGCGCCCATCGACGACGAAGCTTTCCGGAACACCTGAGGATCCGAGTGAAATCTGCACCTGGCTCTGAGGATCGCTCCCAATGCGCTCGTACGGGTCGCCATGACGCGCGAGGAAGTCGGCGAGGTCATCGGCCCGATCGCGCACCGCAATTCCCTCGATCGCCACGCCCTGAGCCTTGAGCTGCTGAAGCACCTTCAGTTCGGTGATGCACGGCACACACCAGCTGGCGAAGATATTCACCAGGCGTGGACGGCCGGTCGCAAGGTCGGACGAGCTGAGCGCGGGCTTGGTCGGTAGCGCGGCGGCCAGGATAAAAACCGGCACCGGTTGGTCCTTCAGCTTGGAGCTGACATTGGTGTCCGCAGGGGTCGAGAGCCGCCAGATCAGGCCGGCAAGCAGAACCAGCAAAAGCCCCAATGGCGCAAAGCGGACGGCGCGGCTCATGCGTAGCGCTCCGTCCGCCAGTCGGCCGATCGCGCTCTTCGCCGGCGCAAGCGCAGCAGCCGGCCGACCAGCGCCAACAAACCGCCGAATGCGATAAGGCCTCCACCGGCCCAAATCAGGGTCACGAACGGCTTCCACCACAGTCTGAGCTGCCAGGCTCCCTCGCCGTCACCCTTCCCTACGACGGTGTAGAGCTGGCCGTTCCAGAACGTCTCGATCGCCGCTTCGTTGGTCTCCGTCGGCGGGTTGGAATAATATCGGGTCTGCGGTTTCAGGGTGACCAGCCCCTGCCCTCGCGTCGCCCTGAGCTCACCCTCGATGGCGGTCCAGTTTTTGCCGGCGGTCGGGGTTACGCCAGCGAACTCCACCAGCCAGGGTCCGACGCTCAGCCGGTCGCCGGTCCTCGCCACGGCAAGTCTCTCCTCGGTGAAAGCGGCATTCATGGCCATTCCGGTGAGAGCGACCGCAACGCCGAAATGCGCGATGACCATGCCCCAGGTCGCGACTGGCGCGCGAAGCGGGTTGCGCCCGGTCAGCGGCAGGATCGAAGCGGCAGCCAAGTATGCGGCAATGACAAGGCCCGATCGCGGGAGGATCCCGATGCGGGGCGCAACGATGAAGCCAATCACCAGCGCCGTCGCCCCGAGCAGTGCTGGCACTCTCAGCGCCTTCAACACCGGCCGGCGCTCGCGCCGCCAGGCGAGCAAGGGCCCGATTCCGACCAGCATCGCGAGGATCAGTGCCAGCGGCCCCGCGACGGCATTGAAGTACGGCGCGCCGACCGACAGTTTCTCGCCGCTCACCGCTTCGACGAACAAGGGATAGAGCGTGCCGAGGAAGACGATCCCCAGGATCACGCTCAGGAGCAGGTTGTTGATCACCAGGCCGGTCTCGCGGCTGACCAAATCGAACGGCGCGCCTTCCTTGAGCGTCGCTCCACGAAGGGCGAACAGGACGAAAGCAGCTCCCACATAGATTGCGAGCAGCGCCAGCAGGAATGTGCCACGCTCCGGATCGATGGCGAAGGCGTGGACCGAAGTCAGCACGCCCGAGCGCACCAGGAAGGTGCCGACCATCGACATCGAGAAGGCGATGACCGCTAGCATCATCGTCCATGCCTTGAGCGCGCCACGCGCCGCCAGAACGTTGATCGAATGGAGCAGCGCGGTCGCCGCGAGCCACGGCATGAGTGACGCATTCTCGACCGGGTCCCAGAACCACCAGCCGCCCCATCCGAGCTCGTAATAGGCCCAGTAGCTTCCCGCTGTGATTCCGAGCGTCAGCATGATCCACGCCGCCAAAACCCACGGGCGCATGGCCTGGGCGAGCCTGGAATTCACCTCGTTCGTGAGCAAGGCGCCAACCGCGAGGCTGAAAGCGATCGAAAGCCCGACATAGCCGAAGTACAGGGTCGGCGGGTGGAAGGCGAGGCCGGGGTCCTGAAGAAGGGGGTTAAGCCCCTGCCCCTCCGCCGCGGGCGGATTCAGCCGCGCGAAGGGATTCGAAGCGATGAGCAGGAACGCGTAAAAGCCGAGCGCAAGCGCGGCCTGCGCGCCGAGCGCGGCGACAAGAGTCCGAGCGCTCGTTCGCCGTGAGAAGAGTGCGAGGCTGGCGCCGGCAGCCGCAAGGATTGTCACCCACATCAGCATCGAGCCTTCGTGGTTCCCCCACGCCCCGGCCACCTTGTAGATGAAGGGCTTGGCGCTGTGGCTGTTCTCGAACACCAGGGCGACCGACAGATCGGTGCTGGCGAAGAGCTGCAAAAGCATTGCAAAGGCGATCAGGGTCAGCGCACCCTGCAACAGGGCAATCGGGCGCATCGCGTGCCCGACCTCGACATTGGAACGCAGCGCAGCGACCATGAGCACGAGTTGGAGCGCGGCGAGCCCTGCTGCGAGCCACAGCGCCGCAAGGCCGGCCTCGGCGATCACCGCTCGAGCGTCTTCCCGGCCTTGTGCTCGGCCGCGAGGTTGCCGAGCTCTGGCGGCATGTATCGCTCGTCGTGCTTGGCGAGGATCGTGTCGGCGACAAACAGGCCGTTATGCAACCGGCCTTCGGCTACGGCACCGCTGCCCTCGCGGAACAGGTCTGGGACGATCCCTCGATAGACGACAGGCGTTTCGGCTTTGCCATCAGTGAGCATGAAACGGATCGTCAATCCGTCGGGCTGCCGCAAGATCGATCCGCGCTCGACCATCCCGCCAAGGCGCATCGATCGCCCGGGAACCGCTTTGCCCGCTACGATGTCCGCCGGCGTGAAGAAGTATGAGGCGCGTTCGCGCAGGCCCCACATCGCCAGCAGCACCGCGACCAGGACGGCGAATATCGCGGCGCCGACCAGAACCAGGCGCTGGTTCTTGGGCTTCATTTCCGTGTGAGCGCGTCTGCCGCGGCTTCCGCCCGGCGCATCGACGCGAAGGCCCAAATTACGAGCAGAGCGGTGAACAGGATTGCGACCGAATAGGCGCCAACGACGAAAGGCCACGGGTTCATCGGCTCATTCTCCGCATCCGCGCTTCGACTTTGCTCTCGGCAAGTTGCGCCCGGATCCGCATCAGGACCGCAGCGCCAAACAGGCACGTAAAGCCAATCATCGTCATCGGCAGCGGCCATAGGATGCTTTTGTCGATGGTCGAGCCCGTAAGCCCGATGCTTTCGCCCTGATGGAGCGTTCGCCACCACAGGACCGAATAATGGATGATCGGCAGGTTGATCGCACCGACGAGCCCGTAGATTGCAGCGATGCGCCCCTCGCCGGCTCGTTCGCGCTCAGCCCCTGCCAGTCCGATATAGCCCAGGTAGAGGAAGAAGAGCACGAGCATCGAGGTCAGGCGTCCATCCCATTCCCACCAAGTGCCCCAGGTCGGACGGCCCCAGATCGATCCGGTGACCAGGCAGATCGCGGCAAAGGTCGCGCCCGCCGGAGCGATCGCCCGTCCCGCGACGGCAGCGAGCGGGTGCCGCCAGACCAACTGGCTGATCGACGCAGCCGCGATCCCCAGCCAGCCCGCCATTCCGAGCCAGGCCGAAGGCACGTGGATGTAGAGAATCCGGACCGTCTCGCCCTGGAGATAATCGGGCGGGGTGAGCGTCAGCCCCGCCGCCATCCCACCGATCGCAAGCGCCAGCCCAATCAGCAGCAGCCAGTTCGTGGCGGGCCTTGCGATTCGAAGGAATCGCGCCGGGTTTGCAAGCGCATGCATCGCGAGGAGCTTATGCCCTCCCGATGAGCTTCTGCGCCATAGCATCTGCGACAGCGGCCGGATTGCGCCCGGAAGCCTTGCTCTCGGTCCAAATCTGCTCGAGCCGGGCGGGAATGCCCTCGATCCGCTTGCGCACAAGGCTTGCATCGCCATCGCCGAGAAACTCGGTGCAAACGTTGATGATGCCGCCGGCGTTGATCACATAATCGGGCGAATAAAGGATTCCGCGGGCGTTCAACCGCTCGCCGTCTTCGGGAGTGGCGAGCTGGTTGTTGGCGCCTCCGGCAACGACCGGCACCTTGAGGGCCGCAATCGTCCGCTCGTCGAAGATCGCACCGAGCGCATTCGGACTCAGAACATCGGCTTCGAGCCCGAGGATCTCGTCCGGCGACACGACCTTCGCGCCGGTCGCGTCGGCGAGCTTCTTGGCCTTGGCCTCATCGACGTCCGCGATCGACAGCCTCGCGCCTTCCGCGGACGCATGAAGGGCGACTCCGGTCGCGACCGACCCGGCGCCCTGCAGCGCGATATGAAGACCGGCGACGCTGTCCTTGCCGAGAGCGTGCTTCACCGCCGCTTTAAGCCCTAGGAAAACACCGAGCGAGGTGTGCGGACCGGGGTCGCCGCCGACGTCCTTGCCCTCCGCCGGAAGACCGGCGACAAACTTGGTCGATCGCGCGACCTCGATCATGTCGGCAACACTCATCCCGACGTCTTCCGCAGTGACATAGCGGCCGCCGAGATGATCGACGGCCTTGCCGAACGCGTGGAGCATGTCGGGAGTCTTGGTGCGCGCCTCATCGGCGAGGATCACCGACTTGCCCCCGCCCAGCGGAAGCCCTGCCATCGCGTTCTTGTAGCTCATCCCTCGTGACAGGCGGAGCGCGTCGGTCAGCGCTTCGGCGCCGTTCGCATAGTGCCAGAAACGGCAGCCTCCGGCGGCGGGGCCGAGATGCGTCGAATGCACCGCAATGATCGCCCGAAGGCCGCATTTTTCGTCGGTGACGAACTGGATTTCCTCGTGGGAGTCGAAGTCCGGCAGGCCCCAAAGCATGGTCATCGTCGTCGAATTTTCCGGTGCTAGTTTTCGAAACGGGGTGGCGTGTTAAACTGGGGCGATCGAGGGGACTTGAACCCCCGACCCCTGGTACCACAAACCAGTGCTCTAACCAGCTGAGCTACGATCGCCGTGAGCCTTCGAAAACTACCCTCTCCGGCGGTTTCCTTCAGCGCGGTGGCCACTTAGGGTTGGTCCGGGACGAACGCAAGCAAGGCCAGCCATGAATCCGACCATCGTCAGTTTCGCTTATCCCGACAGCCTGGTTCGCGAGTTCGAACATTGGGTCGTGCTCGTCCGTCCGGACCAAGTCACGCTCGGCTCCCTCGTCCTCGCCGCCAAGGGCGATGCGACGGCATATGGCGACTTGGCTCACGAAGCATTTGCTGAGCAGGGCCAAATCGTCCGCTTGATCGAAGGCGCTTTGCGGGCCTTCTGCGACTATGAGAAAATCAACTATCTGATGCTGATGATGGTCGACCCGAACCCGCATTTTCACGTAATCCCGCGTTATTCGCGATCGCGCTGCTGGAACGGGATCGAGTTTCCCGACACGGGATGGCCAAAAGCCCCGCAGCTTGGGAGCGCCGTGGCGCTCTCGGTGGATCAAACTCGCGCAATGGCATCAGAGCTGATGGCTAACTTCCGGTAACTACTTTGCCGGTAAACGATAGTTTAATAGCTTGCACGATGTACGGGGGAAGCGCATCGTTGCGCTGGGGAGATCAGTCAATGGCGAGTCGGCGTTCCAAGACGCCTGCGCCGGGTGTTTCGCTGCGCGATACGTTGGTCAGCGCAGGCCTTGACCCGTCTCTGGCCGACCTGCTGCAAAAGATGCCTAACAAGATCGTGCAGGTCGATCCACGCAGGCCTTTCCGCGATCCCGGTGCACAACGCGATGAAGTGATGTTCGTCCGCTCCGGAATCCTCGCCAAGTACAAGACGGACGGATCCGGCCGTCGCCAGATCGTCGCCCTGCGTTTCGCCGGCGAAGGAATCCTCCCGCGCGACGGGCCTGCCGGCTACGGCGTCCAGGCCATCGTCAGAAGTGAGGTGATGATCGGCAAGGCGAAGGATTTCGAGCCGATCGTCAATACGCATCCCGAGCTTCAGCGCTTCTTCTGGCGCTTGATCCAGCGCAACGAATCGATCGGCTACGAATGGTTGGTCAATTGCGGCCGCAGGGATTCGACTGCGCGCGTCGCGCATTTGCTGTGCGAGACGGCCGCGCGGATGCACGTCAACAACACCAAGATGACCAACCCCTTCACCCAGCAACAGATTGCCGACATCACCGGGCAAACCTCCGTCAACGTCAATCGCGTCTTCGCCGACATGGAGCGCCAGGGGCTCATCAAGAGGTCCGGCCGCGAGATCCAGTTCACCGACTGGGCCGAGATGCGCCGCGTGGCGAGCTTCCAACCGGCCTATCTGGAATAACAGCAGCCCCGCACTGCTCGAAGCTTTGGCGCTGGTGGGCGCGGTAGGGTTTGAACCTACGACCCCACCCGTGTGAAGGGTGTGCTCTACCACTGAGCTACGCGCCCGCCGGCCAAAACCCATCAAAGTGGTACTTTAATGGGACCCGAGCTGCGGAAAGCGGCGGATATAATGGCCTAAGGCCGGCTGTCCAGCGCGGCTATTGAACCGCGTCCTTGAGCACTTTGCCGGGACGGAATTTCGGCTGCGACGTTGCCTTGATCTGCATCGGTTCGCCCGTCCGAGGATTTCGGCCCGTAGAGGCCTTGCGGCGGGTGACCGAAAAATTGCCGAACCCGACCAGCCTCACCTCGTCACCCCGCTTCAGGGTCGAGGTGATGACTTCGAGCATCGTTTCAACTGCGCGCATCGCATCATTGCGGCTGAGCCCTGCGCGGTCGGCGACATGTCCAATCAATTCCTGTTTGTTCATGGGCCCGGCACTCCCTCGTTCCCCGCCGCCGAGACTCGGGGGCGCGAAGCAAGCGACTTTACGTCAAGACACCCCCTCAGAGTCCAGCGCTCAGTGACGAATCGGAAGACCCGTTTCGGGACTCTGCGGATGAACCGGCGGCTCTGCCGCATGTTCGTCGTCATCGGTCCATTCGATCGCGTGGAGCGGCGCAACCAAAGCCCGGGAAAGCACTTCGTCGACGTGCTGGACCGGAACGATCTCGAGCGCCCCTTTCACGCTTGCCGGAATCTCCACGAGATCCTTCTCATTTTCGGAGGGAATCAGCACTGTTCGAATTCCGCCGCGCAGCGCCGCGAGCAATTTTTCCTTGAGACCGCCGATCGGAAGCACCCGGCCGCGCAGCGTCACCTCGCCGGTCATGGCGATATCGCGCCGGACGGCCGTTCCCGACAAAGTCGAGATCATTGCCGTCACCATGCCGATCCCCGCCGACGGACCATCTTTCGGCACCGCGCCTTCGGGTAGGTGGACGTGAATGTCCTTGCGGGCGAAGATCGAGGGCTTCACGCCGTAGGCAGGGGCCCGAGCCTTCACGAAGCTCATCGCCGCCTGGATCGATTCCTGCATTACCTCGCCGAGCTTGCCGGTGGTCTTGATCTGGCCTTTTCCCGGAACCGTGACCGCCTCGATCGTGAGGAGTTCGCCGCCGACTTCGGTCCATGCGAGGCCGGTAACCGCGCCGATTTGATCCTCCTCCTCACCAATTCCGTAACGGAATTTCCGAACCCCGAGGAAGCTGCCGAGGTTGTCTGGAGTCAGCTCGACCTTCTCGATCTTACCCTCGAGAATCTGCCGCAGCGACTTGCGCGCGACCTTGGCCAGCTCACGCTCGAGGGTACGGACACCCGCCTCGCGCGTGTAATGCTGGATCATCTTCCGCAGCGCTTCGTCCGTGTAGGTGACCTCGTCGGTTTTGAGGCCGTGAGCCTCCATCTGCTTTGGAATGAGGTGACGCTTGGCGATCTCGACTTTCTCGTCTTCGGTGTAACCCTCGAGCCGGATGATCTCCATTCGGTCCATCAGCGGCTGCGGCATATCGAGCGAGTTCGCGGTCGTGACGAACATCACGTCAGAAAGGTCATAGTCGAGCTCGAGATAATGGTCCTGGAACCGGTTGTTCTGCTCAGGATCGAGCACCTCGAGCAGCGCAGACGACGGATCGCCTCGAAAGTCCTGGCCCAGCTTGTCGATCTCGTCGAGCAGGAACAGCGGGTTCGACGCTCCGGCTTTTTTGATGTTCGAAATAATCTTACCGGGCAGTGAGCCGATGTATGTCCGCCGGTGACCGCGGATTTCAGCCTCGTCGCGGACTCCGCCCAACGACTGGCGGACGAACTCGCGGCCCGTGGCGCGCGCGATCGAGCGGCCGAGCGAGGTCTTGCCCACGCCCGGCGGACCGACAAGACAAAGGATCGGGCCTTTGAGCTTGTTGGTGCGGGCCTGGACCGCGAGATATTCGACGATCCGCTCTTTGACTTTTTCGAGGCCGTAATGGTCCTCGTCGAGTACGCGCTGCGCTTCGGCAATGTCCTTCTTCAGTTTGGATTTCTTGCCCCACGGCAAGCCCAACAGAACGTCGAGGTAGTTGCGCGCTACAGTTGCTTCCGCCGACATGGGAGCCATCGCACGCAGCTTCTTCAACTCGGAATTGGCGCGGGCGCGCGCCTCCTTGCTGAGGCGCGTCTTGCGGATCTTCTCCGCCAGCTCGTGGAGTTCGTCTCCGCCCTCCTCACTCTCATTGCCGAGCTCGCGCTGAATGGCCTTCAATTGCTCATTCAGATAATATTCGCGCTGGGTCTTCTCCATCTGGCGCTTGACCCGGCTTCGGATCTTCTTTTCGACCTGCAGGACGCCGAGTTCGCCCTCCATGAAAGCGAACACCATCTCGAGCCGGCGGGCGGGATTGAGCTCTCCCAGCAGGGCCTGCTTGTCAGCGACTTTGATCGAGAGATTGGAAGCGATCGCGTCGGCGAGGGCGGACGGCTCTTCGATCTCGGCAAGCTGGATTCCAGTCTCGGGAGGGAGGCGCTTGTTGAGCTTGGCGTAATTTTCGAACTGGTCGATCACCGAGCGCATGAGTGCCTGGGCTTCCGTGCCCTCGGCAGACTCGTCGGGAACGTCCTCGACCTCTGCGGCGAGATAGCCGTCGCGCGGCGTGAGGCTTACGAGCTTTGCCCGCTTCGCGCCCTCGACCAGGACGCGGACGGTGCCGTCGGGCAGCTTCAGCAACTGCATTGCGGTCGCAATCACCCCAAGGTCGTACAGGGCTTCGCGGTCAGGGTCGTCCTCGCCAGGGTCGAGCTGCGCAACCAGGAATAGCTCACGGTCGGTCGCCATCGCTGCTTCCAGCGCCGCCACCGACTTCTCCCGCCCGACGAACAACGGAACGATGCGGTGCGGGAAGACGACGATGTCGCGAAGCGGGAGGATGGGGAGAACACGAGTCATGGGAGAATATATGGGCGACAGGGTCGAACAGCGCAATGAATGGACCTTGCGACCCAACAACTCTCTGTTAGCTTTGGGCGCATTAGATGCCGCATTCGTCCGGAGATTCAGGGGGAATCATGCGAATTTCGATTTTGGCTTTGGCGGTTGCACTTGCTGCCTTGCCAGTATCAACTTCCGTCGGGGCTGGATCGCAGACGAGGACGAAGCAAAGCGCCGCGACTCCGGCCAAGCCAAGGCCCGATGAACCCAGCCTCAGCTATGGTCCGGTTCCGGCCTGGGTCGCCGACCAGAAGGTTCCCCCGCTTGATCCCAAGCGCAAGGAGGAACCTTTTCAATTCCTGCTCAGCAACTCCCAGGAATATCTGACTCCGGCGGGCCTCGAGAATTTCGTCGAATATGTGGTCGAGCCGCTCAACCAGGCCGGGCTCCAGGCGATCGGCAATGTCGCGATACCGTGGAACGTCAACCGCACCGACCTGACGCTCCATCACGTCGTCATCGAGCGGGACGGGAAGGCGATTGACGCTCTCAACCGCGATGACGTCTCGATTCTTCGGCGTGAGACCAAGCTGGAGCAATCGACACTGACCGGGATTCGGACGGTGATCATGCCGGTGCGCGGCCTCCAGGTCGGTGATACCCTGCGGGTCGCGTTCACCTATAAGACGAAGGCCGGCACGCTCGGGAAAACCGAAGAAATCCAGGAGATGGATTCTCCGGTTCCCTTCGGGCGATTGGTTCGAAGGCTGGTCCTGAGCAAGGATCTCAGCGCGCGCTGGTCGATTGATCCATCGATCAAGTCTCCCGTGCCCGCAGATACCGCCGCCGGCGTGGAACGCGTCTTTGTGCAGGACAATTTCGTGCCGCCCAAGGACCGATCGTTTGTCCCTGAGCGGTTGCAGCACAAGTTCATCCAGGTTTCGGCCTTCGCCAATTGGGATGAGGTTGCCGCTGTATTGGCCCCCCTGTTCGAAGCGTCGCGCAAGATTGGCGACAAGTCGGAGATCCCCGCGCTCGCCGAGAAGATTGCCGCGAGCCATAAGGATCCTCGCGAGCGCCTGCTAGCGGCGCTGCGCCTGAGCCAGGACCAGGTCCGCTACGTGGCGCTCTTATTGGGCGACGGCGATTACAAGCCCATGAAAGCCGACGACGTTTGGAATCAGCGCTTCGGCGACTGCAAGGGCAAGACCGTGTTCCTGCTCGCGCTTCTCGATCGGCTCGGGATCCAGGCCGAACCGATGCTGGCGTCGGTCAAATTTGACGATGGTCTCGAAGAGCGCCTCCCGACCCTCTCCTTGCTCGATCATGTTTTTGTCCGCGCCCACGTCGGCTCGGAAGTCTATTACCTCGACGGCACCAACTACGGTCAGCGAACGCTCGAGGAGCTGAAGCAATCGCCGACTGCGCACGGCCTGCCGCTCCTTCCTGGAACGGGTCTGGTATCGAATCCGGATGTCATGCCGTCGGCCCCGCTTATAGAAACACAGCTCGTTTGGGACACGCGAAGCGCCCTGGCCGACAAGGTCCCATTCGAAGCCACCTTGATCGCGCGCGGTCCTGTCGCGGCCGACTTGCGCCTTGAGGCGGCTAACAGCACCGACCGGGAAAAATTCCTCGAAAAAGTGAAGGACAAGGTGAACGGCGTTTCCAACGACGCGCTGAAGTTCGTTTCAAGCGATGCCGACGCGCCCGACGGAAGCTATGTGTTTCATTTCAACGGCACTGCCAGCCTCGACTGGTCGCCGGTACAGGGTTTGAAGGGAAACCGGCTGCAACTCAGCCAGACGACGGTGTCGTGGGACCCTAAGTTCGACCGCGACGACGACGACGCCAAGAACATCCCGGTTTCGCTCAGCTTTCCCTATTGGGAGCGGACGGTCGAAAAAGTCCTCCTGCCCGAAGGCGGCAAGGCGTTCCTGCTCGACGCCCCGGCGATCGACGAAACGATCGCTGGAACGCATATCCAGCGATCGGTGACCCTGGCGGATGGCATCGTCACCTCCACCAGCGACTTCAGGCGATTGAGGCGTGAGCTCGACGCTGCATCGGCACGCTCAGCCAAGCCGGGCCTGGACAAAATAAACTCGGACTACGCCTACGTCGTTTCGAAGAAGAAGCTGAAGCCGAGCGAATAATGCGGGATACATTGCCGCTGGAAGGTGAATGACTCACGCCCGGCTGAACAACCGATTCTGTAATCGTTCAGTTTCACTTGCTATCTAAACGCTCGTGAACATTCGTTATTCCCTGATCGCGCTAAGCGCCCTCACCCTGCCCGCGGTCGCCACCGCGCAATATGGCCAACCGTGGCCGCCGCCACCCCCGCCGCAGCCATATCCGGCGCCACAGCCCTATCCAGTCCAGCAATACCCAGCGCCCCGCGCCGAACCATGGATGCCGCCGCCTCCGGGCCCTGCTCCGCAGCCGTGGGGCCAGCAGAAAAACACTACGGCCAAGCGCGGTCCCGCGCTCGAGCCGATCGATCTGCCCCCCGCGATCGAGCAGGGCGTCGATATGATCTACATCGACGAGGAACTCGTTCCGCGCGCGATCCAGAATTCGAACCTGATGCACGATATCTCGTTCGACGACTGGAGCGGCGCTCCCGTCGACATGTTCGTATCGATGAACCCGATCTACACCGAACTTCGGCGTGGGCTCGTCAAATACCAGCAGCGCTGGGGCAATCTTCCAGAGATTTCCGTGCCTTCTGGCCCAACTCTCAAGAGCGGCATGACCGGCGACCGGGTCACGGCGCTGCGCACTCGTCTAGGCCTCGCCGACAGCGGTTCATATGACGCCGCCCTTGCGGCGGCAGTGAAGGAATTCCAGGCTGACCACGGCCTCAAAGCCGACGGCGTCGCCGGGGCTGGAACGATCGAGGCGCTGAACCGCGGGCCCGAATATTATCAGCAGCGGATCATCATCAACATGGAGCGCGCGCGGCGCCTTCCAGCCCCGGAAGAGCAGCGCAAATATGCGGTCGTCGATGCCGGCAGCGCGCGCCTTTCGATGTGGGAGAACGGCCGCAAGGTCGATGAGATGAAGATCGTCGTGGGCAAGGCCGAAACGGCGACCCCAATGATGGCCGCCTACATCAAATATGCGAGCGTGAATCCGTACTGGAACGTTCCGCCGGAGCTCGTTCGGAATTTGATCGCGCCGCGGGTCGTCGCCCAGGGCGCGAGCTATCTGACCGAGCGCGAATATGAAGTGTCTTCGGACTACAGTGACAATGCCCAGAAGCTCGATCCGGCCACCGTGGACTGGCAGGCGGTCGTCGACGGCAGGCAGGAAGTTCGCCTCCGCCGCTTGCCGAGCCCGGCAAACTCGATGGGCATGATGAAGTTCATGCTGCCCAATTACTTCGGCATCTATCTCCATGATTCGCCGGAAAAAGAGCATTTCACCAAGAACGAGCTGTGGATCAGCAACGGCTGCGTCCGGGTCGAGGATTACAAGCGGCTGGCCCGGTGGCTATTCGACGGCATTGTTCCGGCCGGGCGAGACCCGAAGGTCGAGCAAGAGGTGGACCTGCCCAGGCCCGTGCCGGTCTACATGACCTATCTGACGGTGCAGCCCACGGCGTCGGGCGTGACCTTCCTGCCGGATCCCTATGGCCGTGACGCCGCGCTGATGGAGCGATTCAGTTCCCGCATGGTCGCCTCAGTTCGGCGCTGAGCGGGCCGGAACGTTCGCCTTCACTCCGGGGCGTTAAGACACCCCGCTCGCAACCAGCAGCGCAGGCGGCAGATTCTGCAGCCCGTGCACGATCATCGGCATTAGAAACGCGAGCGTCAGCGATCGGCGTCGCCACGCGACGAACAGCGTCGAGAAGATCAGGAACGGCCACCAGATGATCATCCCCCAGATCGGCGCCGCAAGCGAATGCGCTATCCCCCAGCCGACGGCGCTGGCGATGACCGCCCACGTGGGCGGCAGGAAGCGAAGCAATATCAGCAAGACGCCGCCCATGATCAGCGATTCGAGGATGGGTGAGAAGAACACGAGCATTCCGATCGCGAGCGGCCCGCTGATATGGAATTCGGGCGTTTTCGCGTTCGGTGCGACCAAATGAATGATCACTGCGAAAAGAATGCTGGCAGGAAAGGCCAGGAGCCATCCGACCGCAATTGACCTAAGCGGGCTGCTCGGCTCGCGTAGCGTCCGCGGAAGCCATGTTAGCGGAGGAGTCCAAAGAATTTGTCGTCCGGCCGGGACGACGTCGGCATCGTTCACGCGGCGTCGCCCGCCTTATCCTTCTTGGCGTAGACTCGGACGGGCTCCTTGCGGCCCTCAGCGACATCCTTGTCGATGTGCACCTCATCGACTCCGTCCATCGAGGGCAGATCGAACATCGTATCGAGCAGGATTCCTTCGAGGATGGACCGCAGGCCGCGCGCGCCGGTCTTCCGTTCGATCGCCTTCTTGGCGACCGTATGGAGAGCGTCGTCGGTAAACTCGAGCTCAACGTCCTCCATGTCGAACAGCTTCGCGTACTGCTTGACCAGCGCGTTCTTGGGCTCGACCAGGATCTTGACCAGGGCTTCTTCGTCGAGGTCCATCAGAGTGGCGATCACCGGCAGTCGGCCGATAAACTCGGGGATCAAGCCGAACTTCAGCAAATCCTCCGGCTCGCAATGCTTGAGCGTTTCGCCGGTCTTCCGCTCGTCCGGAGCTGCCACATGGGCGCCGAAGCCGATCGATTTGCCCTGCAGGCGGTCGGCGATGATCTTTTCGAGGCCAGCGAAGGCGCCGCCGCAAATGAACAGGATGTTTGTCGTATCGACCTGCAGGAATTCCTGCTGCGGGTGCTTGCGGCCGCCCTGCGGAGGGACCGAAGCGGTGGTGCCCTCCATCAGCTTCAGAAGCGCCTGCTGGACGCCCTCGCCCGAAACGTCGCGGGTGATCGAAGGGTTGTCCGATTTGCGGCTGATCTTATCGATCTCGTCGATGTAGACGATACCGCGCTGAGCCTTCTCGACATTGTAGTCGGAGGCCTGGAGCAGCTTGAGGATGATGTTTTCGACATCTTCGCCGACGTACCCCGCCTCGGTCAGGGTCGTCGCATCGGCCATTGTAAAGGGCACGTCTAGAATCCGCGCGAGCGTCTGGGCAAGCAACGTCTTGCCGCAGCCGGTCGGTCCGATCAGCAGGATGTTCGATTTGGCGAGCTCGACCTCATTGCCCGTCTTCGAGCCGTGCGCGAGCCGCTTGTAATGGTTGTGGACGGCGACCGAGAGCACCCGCTTGGCGCGGTCCTGGCCGATCACATAATCGTCAAGGACCTTGCAGATCTCGGCTGGGGTCGGAACTCCGTCGCGGGTCTTGACCAGCGCCGACTTCGATTCTTCACGGATGATGTCGTTGCAGAGCTCGACGCATTCATCGCAGATGAAGACGGTCGGCCCGGCGATCAGCTTCCTGACCTCGTGCTGCGACTTACCGCAGAACGAGCAGTAGAGGGTGCTCTTGCCGTCGCCGCCTGAAAGCTTGGTCATTCCCGTCCTTATACACCGGCCGCGAACGACCGTTCCCAATGGGCCATGCTAGCCCTCTTTATCGCACAATCAACTCTGAGGGTTTGTTAACGCGCCCTCGATCGGCGATACGTCCTTTAATTCCAAGAATATGGATGGCGCCCTGTCCACTAGCAAGGGTGAGATTGTCACGCTTTGAGACGGTTTAACGCCTCCCGCATCGCGGTCTCGAACTCCGGCCTTGAATAGATGTCGTTGTGACCCGACCCGCGGATCGTACGGTCGAATACCAGGTTGGGCACTTGCGAGCGAAGGGCGTCGGTGCGGGCGGCGGGAACGATTTCGTCGCGCTCCGCAGCGACGATGGCGACGGGCGCGCGAACACCCCTCATTTCCCGGGCGGAATCGATCTCGTGATGGAAAAACGGGCCGACCGGCAGCCAAGGATACAGCGATTGAGCCACCGCCTTCAGCGAATCGAATGGAGTGACGAGGATAAGACCGTCGACCTTCCGATGGCGGGCGAGGCTGGCCGCGACGCCGGTGCCGATGCTGAACCCGACCGCGACAGTGCGCGCCGGGCGGGCCCACTTGACGGCTTCGTCATAGACGAATGGCGCGTCGGCGAGCAGGGCTTTTGCCGACGGGACGCCGGTCGACGGCGCGTAACCGCGATAATGGAAAGTTGCGACATCCGCTTGCGGATAGAGGTGATGAAGCAATTCGGCGACATTCTCGGCG
>JBKPKF010000117.1:0-1289 GCA_046730995.1 Pseudomonadota bacterium | reverse complement strand
GCCATCGCCTGATTTCTCGACGACCGACGCGTGAACGCCTTCGCCGAAGTCGATCGTGTCGCCAATCCGCGCGCGCTTGGCGTTGCGCAGGAACGCCTGCCACTCGCGCGGCCCCTCGCGTTTGTGCAGGGTTGCGCCGATGCTCGCCCCAGGCCCGCCCTGCGGGCCGTCCACGGACGCTAACCGCCGGCCTTGGAGCTGCGCGGGAATGACCTTGGTGTCGTTGAAGACGAGGATGTCGCCTGGGGCGAGCAATTGCGGCAGGTCCAGAAACTGGCGGTCAGAGACCTCAGTACCTTGAACCATGAGCATGCGTGCGCTGTCGCGAGGCCGGGCCGGTCTCAGCGCGATGCGGTCAGGGGGGAGATCGAAATCGAACAGGTCCACGCGCATTCGCGCGCCTTAGCGTCACTTGGCCGGCGGCGCAGCCAAGTCCCCAAGATAAGCGCGGACGATCTTCGTCGGCTCGGCAGGCGGTTCGCCGGGAGCGATCTTGTCGACCGCATCCATTCCCGAAGTCACCCGGCCCCACACCGTGTATTTCTTCTCGATCTGGATGTTGGGATCGAACATGATGAAGAACTGGCTGTTCGCCGAGTCCGGGCTATCGGCTCGCGCAGCCGCCACCGTGCCCCGGAAATAGGGCATGTTGGTGAACTCGGCCTTCAGATCGGGCAGGCTCGATCCGCCGCTTCCGTCGCCTTTCGGATCGCCGCCCTGGGCCATGAAGCCTGGAATGACGCGGTGAAAGGCGAGCCCGTTGTAGAAGCCCTGACGGACGAGTGTTTGAATTCGCTCGACATGATGCGGAGCAAGATCGGGTCGCATTTGGATCACGACCCTGCCGCCGCTGGAAAGCTCGAGCGTCAGCGTGTTGGCCGGATTTGCCGCGATTTCGGCCGGCGCGGCGATGCTTGGAAGCGGCGGTGGGACAATCGTTTCTGGTTTTTTCGCAGCAATCAAAGCGAACGCCAGAAATGGAAGCGCAAACAAAGCGTTAGACAAAATCGATCCTCCCCCGGGCGCTGCGTCGCAGCCCTAATGCAGTCGCTCCGCTGACGCTAGCGTGAATGTCCGTCCAGGTGGCGCTTGACGTCCGCCGCGACCGTGGGGGTCACGAATTTCTCGATTGACCCGCCATAGCGCGCGATTTCCTTGACCAGGTTCGACGCGATCGGCTGCAGGGACGCATCGGCCATCAGGAAGACGGTTTCGATGTCGTCGTTCAATTGCTGGTTCATGCCCGCCATCTGGAATTCATATTCGAAATCGGCGACGGCCCTGAGCCC
>JBKPKF010000116.1:0-10756 GCA_046730995.1 Pseudomonadota bacterium | reverse complement strand
GGCGTGTTCCAGGTCGAAAGCCGGGCGCAGATGAACATGCTGCCGAGGCTCAAGCCGCGCTGCTTCTACGACCTCGTCATCGAGGTCGCGATCGTCCGGCCGGGCCCGATCCAGGGCGACATGGTCCACCCTTATCTGAAGCGCCGGTCAGGCAAGGAGGCGGTGACCTTCCCCTGCCCCGACCCGGCGCACGGCCCGCCCGACGAGCTCGAGAAGATCCTCGGCCGGACGCTCGGAGTCCCGATCTTCCAGGAGCAGGCGATGAAGATCGCGCTCGATGCTGCGAAATTCAGCTCGGAGGAAGCGAACCAGCTTCGAAAGGCGATGGCGACCTTCCGATCCAAGGGGAATATCGAAGTCCTTCAGGACAAGATGGTCGGGCGGATGGTGGATCGCGGCTACGACCCCGATTTCGCGCAGCGCTGCTTCGACCAGATCAAGGGTTTCGGCGAATATGGCTTTCCCGAAAGCCACGCGGCGAGCTTTGCGCACCTCGTCTACGTGTCGAGCTGGCTCAAATGGAAATATCCGGCGGCGTTTGCGGCCTCGCTCCTCAACTCACAGCCGATGGGTTTTTATGCGCCCGCGCAAATCGTCCGCGACGCGCGCGAGCATGGGGTCGCGGTTCGCGAGGTGGATGTGAACATGAGCGACTGGGATTGTACGCTTGAGTCTTCCCTCCTTGGAAGGGAGGGACCGAGGGTGGGTGCGGAGCGCAGCTCCGCGTCGGGCATCGAGCCCGCCGCTACGCTACCCACCCCTAGCCCCTCCCTTGGCAGGGAGGAGAATCCAGTATTGCGCCTGGGCCTCCGCCAGGTCGACGGCCTTCAGCGCGAGGCTGCCGACCGGCTGGTGACGGCGCGGCCGTATCGAACCGTCGAGGAGCTGCGCAGGCGCGGGCGCGTGCCGGTGCATGCAATCCAGCGTCTTGCGGCGGCCGACGCCTTCCGCTCGATGGGTCTCGACCGGCGAGCGGCGCTGTGGGACTCCCGAGCGCTGAGGCAAGCGGCCGACCTGCCGCTCTTCGCTTATGCCGAAGCGTGCGACGAAGGCTCGGAGGTCGAGCCTACCCAGCTCCCCGCCATGCCGCTCTCCGAGCATGTCGTGAACGATTATCAAACCATCCGCCTGTCGCTGAAGGCGCATCCGATGCAATTCCTGCGCGAGCATTATGCGAGCCAAAAATTCATCACTGCCGACCAGCTCACATCGGTCAGGGATGGCAGGCGCCTGTCAATCGCAGGACTGGTTCTGATCCGTCAGCGGCCGGGGAGCGCCAAGGGCGTCGTCTTCATTACCCTCGAAGACGAGACTGGAATCGCCAACCTCGTCGTCTGGCCCGACGTCTTCGAATCCCAGCGAAAGATCGTCATGGGTGCGCGGCTGATGGCGGTGCATGGCATCGTTCAGCGCGATGAAGACGATGGCGTGATCCACGTTGTGGCACGACAATTGGAGGATCACACGCACATGCTGCACCATCTGAGCGACGAGCTGGTCACTCCCGCTCTCTCACGCGGCGATGCGCCCGGATCGATCCGTCCACCCGTCCCACGGCACCCACGGGACGTCGAAATCATCCCGAAGAGTCGCGATTTCCATTAATGTTGGGGCAAGCTCAAGGTGCCATTTCCGCCACAAAATCCCGCTAGATAGATGCCATGACCCGGTTTCTGACGAAGATTTTCATTGTCCTTTTCGCCGCCGCCGTGCCGGTCACGGCACAGGCGCAGGCGGCTTTGGAAGGCCGCTGGGCGAATCCCAAGCGTAGCGTGATCGTCAGCGTCACGCGTTGCGGCGACGCTCTGTGCGGCACCGTCAGCTGGGCGACGCCCAAGAACAAGGACAGAGGAGTCACTCCCGGCACGCGGGTGTTGAGCGATCTCAAACCGCTGGGCGGCGGGCTCTATCGCGGTCGTGCGCTGGAGCCGAAGCGCAACATCAGCGGATCGGCCACGGTCCGCCAGGACGGCCCAAATGTCATGGTCGTAAAGGGCTGCGCGGTCATGGGCTTGCTGTGCAAGGAGCAGCGCTGGACGCGGGTCAGCTAAAGCCGCGCAAGCAGCTCCTGTTTCTTGGAAGTAAATTCTTCCTCAGTCAGAATTCCCTCTTCCCGCAGCTCGCTCAGCTTTCGGATTTGATCGACGATCATGTCGGTAAGTTGGGCCATTCGCGCAGCTCCGTCTGCGAAGCCCTTATCCGGTTCGAACATAGCACCTCCAAGCGACTCGGATCGTCCTAGTGTACCACGTAAGCAATACAGTAGCTATTGCGCAGCGCTTAGATATTCCGCCGCGCCAATTTCCCCGGCGAGCACCGCCGCCTGGAGCGCTGCCATTTCGGTCGCCCAATAGCGATCCGAAACGAGGTGCGGCGAGTGTTTGCGCACCTTGCCCTGGAGATCCTGCAGCTTCGCCGACGTGTTCAATGGGGCGTGATAGTCGATGCCCTGGGCGGCGGCGATCAGCTCCACCGCGACGATCCCGCCCGTGTTTCGAGCAATTTGCCCGGCCTTCCGAGCCGCGATCGGGGCCATTGAGACATGGTCCTCCTGTCCTGCCGAGGTCGGGATCGAATCGACGCTTGCGGGAAAGGCGAGGCCGCGGTTCTCGCTGACCAGCGCCGCCGCGGTCACCTGTGGGATCATAAGGCCCGAATTCACCCCCGAATCCTCGGTCAGGAAGGGCGGCAGGTCGCTCATCTTGGGGTCGATCAATACCGCGGTGCGCCGTTCCGACATCGAGCCGACCTCGCACAGCGCCATTGAAATCATGTCGGACGCGAAGGCGACCGGCTGGGCGTGGAAATTGCCGCCCGAAATGGCTCGGTCCTCGTCCGGGAACACGATCGGATTGTCGGTGACTGCACCCGCTTCGATGGTCAGCGTCCGCGCCGCGTTCGTCAGCAGATCGAGCGTGGCCCCCATGACCTGCGGCTGGCAGCGGAAGCTGTATGGGTCCTGCACCTTGGCGCAGCCGGTATGGCTGGAAAGGATTTCGCTGCCGTCGAGCAGGTCGCGGATGGCCGCCGCGACCCTGATCTGGCCGCGCTGCCCCCGAAGCTCCGAGATTCGCGGATCGAAGGGTTTTGCCGAGCCCTTCAGCGCGTCGACCGATAGCGCTCCCGCGGCGATCGCGGCGGCGAACACGCGCTCGCCCGTGAACAACGCGTCCAACGCCAGGGCCGTCGACATTTGCGTGCCGTTGATCAGCGCCAGGCCTTCCTTCGGGCCGAGCTTGAGCGGTTCCAGGCCGAGCTTCCGGAGCGCGTCGGCAGCGGGCATCGCCTGGCCCGCAACGTCGATGCCGCCGTGCCCCATTAGCGCCGCGATGAGATGCGCGAGCGGCGCAAGGTCGCCTGACGCGCCGACGCTACCTTGCGCCGGAATCAGCGGCATCGCGTCCTTATCGAGCAGCGCCTGAAGCGCGTCGATGACCAAGGGCCGCACTCCCGAATATCCGCGCCCGAGGCCGAGCAGCTTCAGCACGATCATCAGCCGCGTGACATGGCGCGGAAGCGGCTCGCCGAGACCCGCGCTGTGCGACAGGATCAGGTTGGTCTGCAGCTCTGCCAGGCGGTCGTCGGGGATGCGCGTGCTGGCGAGCAGGCCGAAGCCGGTGTTGACCCCGTAAACCGTCTCGCCGCCGGCGACGATGCGATCGACCGAGGCGGCGGCTTCGGCGACGCGCTGCATCGATGCGTCGTCGAGGCGCGCATCAGCGCCGCTCCAAAGCAGGCGGAGGGCCGCAAGATCGATGCCGGTCGGATCGAGCTTCATGCGCCCACCATCGGCAAATCCATGCCCTGCTCGCGCGCGCAGTCCACGGCGATTTCATAGCCCGCGTCGGCGTGGCGCATGACCCCAGTCCCGGGGTCGTTCCACAGCACCCGCTCCAGCCGCCGCGCGGCATCGTCGGTGCCGTCGGCGACGATGACCATTCCGGCGTGCTGCGAATAGCCCATTCCGACCCCGCCGCCATGGTGGAGCGACACCCAGGTCGCGCCAGACGCGGTATTGAGCAAGGCATTCAATAGCGGCCAGTCGGAGACGACATCGCTGCCGTCCTTCATGCTTTCGGTTTCGCGGTTGGGCGAGGCGACGCTGCCGCTGTCGAGATGATCGCGGCCGATGACGACCGGCGCCGAGACCTCGCCGTTTTTGACCATCTCGTTGAACGCGAGGCCGAGCCGGTGGCGCTGCCCCAAGCCCACCCAACAGATGCGCGCCGGCAGCCCCTGGAAGGCGATCCGCTCGCGCGCCATGTCGAGCCAGCGGTGAAGGTGCGGATCGTCCGGGATCAACTCCTTTACCCGCTGGTCCGTGCGGTAGATATCCTCGGGATCGCCGCTGAGCGCCGCCCAGCGGAACGGCCCGATCCCGCGGCAGAAGAGCGGGCGGACATAGGCCGGAACGAAGCCCGGGAAATCGAAGGCGTGCGCGACGCCCATGTCCTTCGCTTCCTGGCGGATATTGTTGCCGTAATCGAAGGTCGGAACGCCCATCTCGCGATAGGCAAGCATTGTCTCGACATGGCGCGCCATGGATACGCGCGCGGCGGCCGCCACGGCGGCCGGATCGCGCTCGCGCATCTCCTGCCATTTCGCGACCGACCAGCCGGCGGGGCAATAGCCGTTGGCCGGGTCGTGCGCGCTGGTCTGGTCGGTGAGCGCATCTGGCCTGATCCCGCGCTTCAGCATCTCCGGCAGGATCTCCGCTGCATTGCCGAGAAGGCCGACTGAGATGGGCTCGCTCGCGGCGTGCATGATCGCCAGCGCCTCGTCGATGCTGGTTGCGCGCCGGTCGAGATAGCGCGTCTCCAGGCGCTTCTCGATTCGACTTTCCTGGACTTCGATCGCGATGCAGTGGGCTCCGGCCATCACCGCGGCGAGCGGCTGCGCTCCGCCCATTCCGCCGAGGCCCGCGGTCAGGATCCAGCGGTTCTTGAGGTCGCCGCCATAATGCTGGCGGCCCATCTCGGCGAAAGTCTCGTACGTACCTTGAACGATGCCCTGCGTGCCGATGTAGATCCAGCTTCCGGCCGTCATCTGGCCGTACATCATCAGCCCCTTGCGATCGAGCTCGTTGAATACCTCCCAATTGGCCCATTTGGGAACGAGGTTGGAGTTGGCGATCAGCACTCGCGGCGCGTCCTTGTGGGTACGGAACACACCGACCGGCTTGCCCGATTGCACGAGAAGGGTTTGGTCCTCCTCCAGCCGCTCCAAGGTTTCGACGATCGCGTCGAAGCATTCCCAGTTGCGGGCGGCACGGCCGATGCCGCCATAGACGACCAGGTTCTGCGGGTCCTCCGCGACCTCGTCGTCGAGATTGTTCATCAGCATCCGCACCGCCGCTTCGGTGGACCACGCCCGGGCCTTGATCTCCCTTCCGCGGCGGGCGCGGATGTGCCGGCTATTGTCGCGTCTGTCGCTCAGCTGTCTGCTCCGTTGAAAATTCGCCGTTCCGGCCCCGGCAGCCCGACCCAGTAGCCGAGCTCGGCGAGACTTTCGATGCGCCACACGCAAAGATCCGCCTGCTTGCCCGCGGCAATGCTGCCAATGCTATGCGCGAGGCCGAGCGCGCGGGCGGCGTTGATCGTCATTCCCGCGATCGCCTCCTCCGGGGTCAGTTCGAACAAAGTGCAGGCCATGTTCATCGCCATTGTAGGCGAGAGCATCGGCGATGTGCCGGGGTTGCAGTCGGTCGCGACCGCGATCGGCACCTTATGTTTGCGCAGCAGAGCGACAGGCGGCTTCTTCTTTTCCTGAAGCGCATAATATGCGCCGGGGAGCAGCACCGCGACGGTGCCCGCGGCGGCCATCGCCTTTGCTCCGGCCTCATCGAGATGCTCGAGATGATCGGCGGACAATGCGCGATATTGCGCGGCGAGCGCGGCGCCGTTCTGGTTTGAAAGCTGTTCGGCGTGGAGCCGGACCCTGAGCCCGTGATGCGCCGCCGCCTTGAACAGCCGCTCGACCTCGTCGGGAGAGAAAGCAATCGTCTCGCAGAAGGCGTCGACGCTGGTCGCAATGCCCTGCTTGGCCGCGGCGGGGATCAATTTGTCGATAATCTCGCCGACGTAATGGGCCCTGCGATCGCTTTGGTCCGCGGGAATCGCGTGAAGCGCGAGGAGGGTCGGAACGACGCGCACCGCCTCGTCCTCGCCCAGCTCATGCGCGATTTTCAGCAGGCGGAGCTCGCTCTTCGGGTCGAGCCCGTAACCGGACTTGATTTCGACCGTCGTGCAGCCGCCGTTCATCAGCGCGTGCAGGCGGCGGCGTGATTGTTCGAGCAGCTCCTCGTCACTCGCCGCTGCTGTGCGTTTGACGGTCGAAGCGATGCCGCCGCCGGCCTTGGCGATCTCTTCGTAGCTCGCTCCGGCGCGGCGCAGCGCATGTTCGTCCGCGCGCGTTCCGCCGAATACGAGGTGCGTGTGGCAATCGATCAGCCCGGGCGTCACCCACACGCCGCCGAGCGCATCAACCTCTTTGGCGCGAAAGCCGGCGAGCTCGGTGCGCTTGCCGACTCGCACGATCTTGCCGTCCTGGATCCCGATCGCCCCGTTTTCGACCAGTCCGAGCGCGTTGCCCGGCCGTTCCTCGAAGGTCGCAATATTGCAGTCGACGAGCAGCCTGTCCCACATGTTCGTCGCCTTAAGCGAGGCTCAATGCTACCGTCAAAGAGCATGGCGGCCTGGCCCAATCTGACCGATCTCGTTGCGACAGGGCTCGACGATGCGCCCGTCGGCCTCATTGGAGCGCCGCTCGCGGCCGGGTCGGTGACTCCGGGCGCGTGTCATCTGGCGCCGCAGCTGCTCCGTCAGACATTGCGGCGCATCGGCCGATACGACGTCGAAACTGGCCGCGAGCTTGAAACGAGGATCGCGGATAGAGGCGACGTCGAGGTTCCAGGTCTCACAATCGAGCTGGCGACGCCGCTCATTCGCGACGCGGTCGCGGCGAGCGCGCAAGCCCATGCGTTGACCCTGCTCGTCGGCGGCAACAATGCGATCACCCGCGCCGCAGTGCTCGGCCTCGGCGGGAAATATGACGAGATCGGCCTCATCACGCTCGACGCGCATTTCGACATGCGTGAGCTCGACCAAGGCTTGAGCAACGGAAATCCGGTGCGCGCATTGCTCGAAGACGGCCTCCCCGGAGCCAATATCGCGCAAGTCGGGCTGGCTAGTTTCGCCAACAGCCGAAAGATGCACGAGGACGCCATCGAAGCCGGCAATCTCGCCATCACCATCGGCGATGTCCGCCGCGACGGCATCGAGCATGCGATTACCCACGCGCTCGACCATGTGTCGCACTGTGACGCGCTCGTGATCGATTGCGACGTCGACGTGATCGACCGCTCGCAATTTCCCGCGGCGCCCGGCGGACGGGCTGGCGGAATGGCGGTGCAGGACTTCTATTATGCGGTTCGGCGGCTCGCATCCGATCCCAGGGTGCGGGTCATCGACCTTACCGAATGGGACCCGCCGCTCGATACGACCGACCTCAGCGCTTTGACCGCAGCCCGCTGGGTCGCCGAGTGCATTGCCGGCTACGAAATGCGCTGAGCTGCCGCGATGCGCCGTCCTTTGTCGGACAGAGTTCGGAAAGTGACAGAGAAACGCAGCGGGTCGCCCGGCACGATGCGGTGCTCCCATTCCCAGCGCGATGGCCCCGACAGCAAATAAGCGGAGCGCGGCGCAACCTCGAGGCTGGCGCGTTTGAAGCCGGTCGCTGCCCTCTGCCGGAAACGCAATGTCGCCGGACTGTTCAGCGAAATACCGACCACCTTCTCGAACACGTCGCGGTCGCGATGCCAGCCGATCCCCGCGCCGGGATCGTAGCGCGCAAGGAGGGCATGCACGAAATCGCCGGAACCGACACGGGCGAATGCTTCGGCTTTGCGGAGCAGCGGTTGCAGCCAGTCGGGAATCGGTTCGGTCGGAGTGAAACTTGCGTCGTCGAAATCGTAACGCCAGCCGAAGCTCAACGTCTTGCGATTGCCGAGCCAGCCGTGGAAGCGGAACGGCACCAGATCCATCGCGCCCAGCCGAGCGATCAGCTCCCTTTCTTCTTCCTCGCTGATGAAGTCGTCGCGATAGTTGAGGCCTTCGATCAGCGGTTCATTGAACAGGTCGACCGTCATTGCGAGGAGCCGAAGGCGACGCGGCAATCCAAGACCGCGCCGCTGGATTGCTTCGCTGCGCTCGCAATGACGTTCATTGGCCGAACAATTCCTTGAGCTCCGACGGACGAAGCTCGGGCGCAAGCTGTTCGAAGGTGCATTGCTTCGGCGCTTTGTCCGGCCTCCAGCGGAGGAAGCCGGTGCCGTGGCGGAAACGGCGGGCGGTCACCTGGTCGTAGCGAACCTCGACCACGAGCACAGGCTTCAATGGCTCCCATTGCCCGGTTCGCTCCGTCTTCCAGCGGCTGGGACCTCCCGGGGCGC
The DNA here is from genome assembly GCA_046730995.1 of Pseudomonadota bacterium. Lineage (GTDB taxonomy): Bacteria > Pseudomonadota > Alphaproteobacteria > Sphingomonadales > Sphingomonadaceae > Sphingomicrobium. Next base: position 2,307 of record JBKPKF010000116.1, on the reverse strand, counting down.
TACCGGTGAAGCCCGGCGGCTCGATCAGCTTTTCGAGCCGCTTCGTCAGCGCCGGCCTCTCCTTCGCCGGAATGGCGGACGTGAATCCGACATGGTGGAGAAGGCCGTCGCAATCGTACAGCCCGAGCAGCAGCGAGCCGACCTCGCGTCTTTTCTCCGCATACCTGAACCCGCCGACGACGCAGTCGGCCGTGCGCTGCTGCTTCACCTTGATCATCGCGCGCTCGCCCGGCCGGTAGTCGAGGTCGAGCCGCTTGGCGATCACACCGTCGAGCGCTCCGCCGCTGCGCTTCAGCCAGGCGAGCGCGGCCTCGCGGTTCCTGGTCGCGGGCGACAGATGCAGCCCGGTTACACGGTTTTTGGCGAAGAACCCCTCAAGCGCGTCGCGACGTTTCAATAGCGGCTGGCCGATCAAGGATTTCCCGCCGATTTCCAGCAGGTCGAAGATCATGAGTTCGGCCGGCGTCTCCCTGGCTAGTTTGCGAACCCGGCTCTCGGCCGGATGAAGCCGCAGCTGAAGCGCCTCGAACGAAAGAGCATCGCCGGCGGGGATGATCAGCTCGCCGTCCACAAGGAAGTCCTTGGCTTTCAGCCCAAGAAGCATTTCGGCCACTTCGGGGAAGTAGCGTGCAAGGGGCTTACCCGACCTCGACGTCAATGTGACCTCGTTGCCAGTGCGGCGAGCCAGGCACCGGAAGCCGTCCCACTTCGGCTCGAACTGCCAACCATCGCCCTCCGGCAACTCGGTAGCGAGCAAGGCTTCCATGGAAGCAGGAGTTGAATGAGATTTGGCCACTGGCAGACAATCGCCGGCCGCTCGCAGTCGTTCCCGTTGCAATGTCGCACCGGCAGCCGTTACGGTATCGCATCGAGGGAGAGGGCGATGAAGATCGATCCGCAAGTCCAGGCCGAAACCGCGCGCTACATCGACAGCCTCGGTCCGGCGGCGCTCCAGAAGGCGCACGATTATACGATCGGCAAGGAATGGATGCTGCTGTGGGCGCTGCTCGTTGCCGCGGTCGTCACCTGGCTGATCGTGCGCTCCGGAGTCCTGGACAAACTCGACGGCAAGTTCGCCGAACGGCGCCGTAACATACGCGCGCTCGTCGTGAGCTTCGTATATTTGCTCCTGTCGACCGTGCTCAGCCTGCCGTGGACTCTCTACGCCGACTATTTCCGGGAGAAAGCCTACGGCCGGACAAGCCAGCCGTTCGGCGACTTTCTGATGCAAGGCGCCATCGCCGCGGGCGTTTCGGCCGTGATCGGCGGCCTCTTCCTGATGGGCGTCTATTGGCTGATGCGCCGCACAGGAAGAAGCTGGTGGCTTTGGTCGGGCGCGCTGACCGCGGCCGTTCTCGCTTTCGTCATTCTGCTTTCCCCGGTCCTCATCGAGCCGTTGTTCAACAAATATGAACCGGTTCCGCCGGGGCAGGTCCGCGATGCGGTCGTGGCGATGGCTGGACGAGCCGGCGTGCCGCCGGAACGGGTGTTCATGTTCAACGGCTCGCGCCAGTCGAACAATTTCACAGCCAATGCCGGCGGAGTTGGAAGTACGGCGCGGGTCGCAATTTCGGACGTCGCCATGGGCAAAGCCTCGCTCGACGAGGTTCGCGCCGTCACGGGCCATGAGATCGGCCATTATGTGCTGAAGCACACGTGGTACGGGATCCTCTTCTATTCGATCGCGGCGATCATCTTGTTCTGGATCGCGGATCGGACCTTTCCCTGGTTCGCTCGCCGGTTCGGCAGCTCGGCGGGCCTCGCCGAGCCGCGCGGCGTGCCCGTGCTACTGTTCATGGTGTCGCTGTTAGGCCTGCTAAGCCTTCCGATCTTCAACACGTTCAGCCGAACTTTGGAGACGCAGGCCGACGATTATTCGCTTCGGACGGAAAATCGGCCCGACGCCCTGTCGACCGCGCTCGTGAAGACCGCCGAATATCGCTACCCGCGGCCTGGAAGGCTCGAGGAAGCGGTCTTCTATGACCATCCCTCGGTCGAAGCCCGAGTCCGCCGGGCGATGGCGTGGAAGGCGGCTCACCCGCAGCCCCCAACGCAATAGGTGAAGCTTTCACATAGCCCGCTGGACCCGCTGCGCTAGCTTGTGCGGCGCGGCACGGGCGGAGGGGCATGTCGGCGCAGCTTACGATCGACAGCGGTGATACGGCATGGATGCTGACTTCGACCGCGCTCGTGATGCTGATGGTCCTGCCCGGCCTGGCGCTTTTCTACGGCGGCCTGGTGAGGGCCAAGAACCTGCTGTCTGTGATGAGCCAGGTGCTCGGCATCGCGGCGGTTGCGATCCTGAGC
>JBKPKF010000115.1:0-17172 GCA_046730995.1 Pseudomonadota bacterium | reverse complement strand
GATCGCCCTGCGCCGGGGTGACGGTGAGGTCGATGTGATTGCGGATCCATGCCCGGTCGCCGATCACTTCGATCTCGCGGATGTCCGCGCTGCCGTCCATTTCCACATCCTTCAGCGACTCCGATTGTTCGCGGAACTGCTCCTTCCCGAACGGCTCGCGTCCCGGAGTCAGGAACAGGACATCGTCGGTCATGAGGCCGAGCACGGTCGCGAGGTCGCCCGCTTTGCTTGCGGCCATCCAAGTGTCGACCAGCTCGCGGATCGCACGTTCGTCGTCGGTCTTTGCTTCAATATCGCTAAGCATCCTTCCACCCTTCCTCGCCGATCAACGGGACGAAGCGAACCCCGCCGAGATTCTCCTGCTTGAGAATTCCGTCCTCCTGCTTGGTCACCTTGATGAGCTCCTGCACAAAACCCGGATCCCCAATGGGCATGACGATCCGCCCGTTGGGTGCGAGTTGCTCGATCAGCGGGCGCGGGACGTGACTGCCGCTCGCAGCGGCGAGGATCGCCTCATATGGGGCTTCGCCCGGCCAGCCTTTGGTCCCGTCGCCCTCGACGATCTCGACATTGCCGCAGCCGAGACGCCGCAGCCGTTCGCGCGCAAGCTCGACCAATTCGTGCTGTCGCTCGATTGCGATCACCTCTTGCGCGATTCGGCCGATAATAGCGGCCGCGTAGCCCGACCCGGCTCCGACCTCGAGCACCCGGTCGCCGGGTTTGATCGCCGCCGCCTGGATCATCAGCGCGACGATGTACGGTTGGCTGATGGTCTGCCCGGACCCGATCGGAAGGGGGTGATCGCCATACGCCAGATGTGCCTGGTCAAGGCCGACGAACTCTTCGCGCGGCACCGCTCGGAACGCGTCCAGAATATCGGGTTCGGTGATCCCCCGGCGCCGAAGCTGCCGCTCGACCATCGCCTCGCGCTCGCGGGTGAAGTCTGTCATGGTCAGCGCCAAGGTCCCACCTCGGCTTTATAACCCGTAAGCGAAGAAGGCCGTTCCAACGATGCGCGCTACCGACATCCAGTTTGCCGGCTCCATCCCCGAATTGTACGACCGCTACATGGTCCCGCTGTTGTTCCGCCCTTATGCGGAGCTTGTGGCGGGACGTGCCAAGTCACTTCAGCCGAAACGCGTTCTCGAGACAGCGGCCGGTACCGGGGTCGTTACCGAGGCGCTTCATCGCGCCCTCCCCGGCGCCGACATCGTGGCGACCGACCTCAACCCGCCGATGCTCGAGGAAGCGGCGCGGCGCGTTGGCGACGGCAATGTCCGCTTCCTGGCTGCGGACGCGCTCGATCTGCCGTTCGCCGAGGCGAGCTTCGATCTCGTCGTCTGCCAGTTCGGAGTCATGTTTTTCCCCGACAAGGTGCGCGGAAATGCCGAAGCTTTCCGAGTGCTTGAGCCGGGCGGAAGCTATATTCTGGTCATCTGGGATTCGGTCGATCGCAACCCCGCGACGAAGGTCGCGGGACGGGCGGTCGCGGACCTCTTCCCGGACGATCCGACCGCTTTCTACAACCGCATTCCATTTCGCTACTTTGAGACTGACGAAATCAAGGCCGACCTCCGCTCGGCGAGCTTCACCGATATCGCGGTCGAGACGATCGAGGTGCGCAGCCGCGCTCCCTCCGCGCGTGAGGTGGCGATCGCTCTTACGCAAGCCACCCCGATGCGTAACGAGATCGAACAGCACGGGCCCGACGCGCTGGCTGCCGCGACCGATGCGGCGGAGGCGGCGCTGCGGCAGTTCGAAGGGCCTGAGGGTTTCGACGCGCCGATGTCGGCGCATATCGTCACCGCGACGAAGTAGCTATTTCGCCGCCGCCACCCGATTCAGGAAGCCCAACACCTCGCGCCAGTTCGCCTCGGCGCCTGCGGCGTTGCGTGAGACAATCAGCGTCGAGGACCCGTGAACGCCGTGCTCCGGTACGTACCGCTCGTTTCGTGCGCTCTTCGGCAGGGCGGCCATGATCGGATCGGCCTCACCAATTTCCTCTTTTGAATTGGTCGAAGCGATTAAAACCGGCACGGTCACCTTGGCTGCCGCACGGCGGATCATCTGCTTGTCCTGGTCGAAATATTCGCCGGGCGAGAAGGACAGCAAAGCGACGATGCCCTGCGGGTGATCAGCCGCCAGTGGAAAAATCAGCGAAGAAGAATAGCTGCTGCCCCACAAGATGATGGGCAGCTTCTGCGTGTGCGCCCAGTCCAGCGCTGCCTGCAGGTCGGGCCGGGCTTCGAGATAATCCGAGTCGCGTCCCAAAGCCGCAGCGGTCTCGTTTTTCCCATAAAGGCTTCCACCGGCTCGCTGATCGATCGCGAGCGCGCTGTAACCGGCCTGAACCAGGCGCGGCGCTATGGTCGCATATTCGTCCTTGCTCGATCCCGCCTGGTGGAACAGCAGGATCAACGCCTTGGGCTTGGCCGCGTTGTACAGGCGCGCGTGAACCGTGACCCCGTCGGCCGCCTTCAGGGTCATCGGCTCGGCTGATGCCGCCACGGCCGCATTCTCTGTCGCGGCATTCCCCGCCGGCTTCGCGTCGCAGGCCGCGGCCGAAAGAATGAGCGGAATTGCGAGCATCCATCGCATGGCCAGCTCCCTGGCTAGATCAGATCAGGCCCGCTAGCGGGCTCGACGGGTCGGCGTAACGCCGCTTCTGCATACGGCCTGCCAGATACGCCAGACGGCCCGCCTCGACCGCGGCCTTCATCGCTCGCGCCATCAGGACCGGGTCCTTGGCTTCGGCGATCGCGGTGTTCATCAGCACGCCGTCGCAGCCCAGCTCCATCGCTTCCGCCGCATCGCTCGCGGTTCCCACGCCGGCGTCGACCAGGACCGGCACGGCCGCGCCTTCGACGATCAAGCGAATGGTCACACGGTTCTGGATTCCAAGGCCTGACCCGATCGGGGCGCCCAAGGGCATGATGGCGACTGCGCCGGCTTCCTCGAGCTGCTTCGCGGCAATGGGGTCATCGACGCAATAAACCATCGGCTCGAAGCCCTCTTTTACCAGCACTTCGGTCGCCCGGAGCGTCTCGCGCATGTCCGGATAGAGCGTCTTGGCCTCGCCCAATACCTCGAGCTTCACCAAATTCCATCCGCCCGCCTCACGCGCCAGGCGGAGCGTACGGATCGCATCCTCTGCGGTGAAGCAGCCCGCCGTATTGGGAAGATAGGTGACCTTCTTAGGGTCGATGAAATCGGTCAGCATCGGCTGGTTCGGGTCGGAGACATTCACGCGGCGCACTGCAACCGTGACGATTTCCGCGCCCGACGCCTCCACCGCGGCGGCATTCTCCTCGAGGCTTTTGTACTTGCCGGTACCGACGATGAGACGCGAGCTGAACGTCCGTCCCGCGACGGTCCAGGTATCGGATTGCACGGACTGGGGAGCGTTCACGAACTTTTCCTGCTTGCCTGAAGCGTGGACCGATATAGCTCTATTGACCGGCGGAGTAAGCCAAATGCGTGAGGAGGCGCGCCTTTTCCGTGAGATTTCTCGTGTTGCTTGCGCTCCTGGCATCGGCGCCCGCGATGGCCTTGCCGGCGGGAGCTTCCGATAGCCCGGAAATCGTCATTCGCGCGTCCGTCGCCCGCGCCGAGATCGAGCGCATCCTGAACGGCGACAATCTCGATACGATCGGCCTTCCCGCGCCTTCCGTCGCCGACGCCATGGCCCATATCCCACGCGGTCGAGCGCCGGCCGATTTCTGGCAAGCCTATGAGCGACATCTCAAAGCTTGGGAAAATTATGCCGAGGCTGTGAGCTCCAATAGGGATCAGTCCGAGCGGATCGTCGCGGAACGCAGCATCAATACGACCTTCGACGCAGTCGAACAAATCGCTCGCCGTTACGGTGCGCGATTGCCCGCACCGCGTGTGAAATAGGGCTCAACCCCCTCCGACGAAATGGACGATCTCATACGCATCGCCTTCCGCGACCTGCACCTCGCCGAATGTCGAACGGGGAACGATGTCGAGATTCCGCTCGACCGCGACCTTCCTCGGATCGAGTCCGAGTTCGCCCAGCATGTCCGCGATCGTAACCCCGACCGTTACCCGGCGAAGGCCGCCGTTGACGTGGATTGCCATGCTTTCCTTCAGCTCCATGCGGCTCGAAATAGGACCGCGACCCCTCGCACGCAAACTCGTTCGAATGCTGTTCGGGGTGGACGCGGCGGCGCTCGTCTGCAACAGCGCTGCCCCGAGTTTTCACGGGAATCAAAAATGGCAGAAAAGAAGGGGGCGACGGGCTCGCCGCAGGACTATGCGATGCGGGTCGACGCTGCGCTGGTCCAGCAGCTTGCCGAGCTCCTGACCGCCAATGAGCTGACCGAAATCGAGGTTGAGGACGAGGGTCGCAGGATCCGCGTCGCTCGCCACGGCGCCACCTCAGCGGCCCCGGTTTTCAATGCCACTCCGGCGCCGGCGTCTCCGCAATCCGCATCGGCGCCCATCGCCGCGGTCGAGGATGTTGGCGGCGAGACGATCAAGTCGCCGATGGTCGGTACCGCTTACATGTCGTCCGAGCCGGGCGCGAATCCGTTCGTCGAGGTCGGCACTGCGGTCAAAGCCGGCGACACGTTGCTGATTGTCGAGGCGATGAAGGTGATGAACCCGATCACCGCGCCTTCCGGCGGCGTGGTCAAGAAGGTCTTCGTTTCCGACGGCCAGCCCGTCGAGTTCGATCAGCCGCTCGTCGTCATCGGCTGAGGCCTCCGCCCAAATGAAAATCAACAAGCTGCTGATCGCCAATCGCGGCGAGATCGCGCTTCGGATCCACCGCGCCTGTCACGAAATGGGCATCAAGACGGTGGCCGTGCACTCGACGGCCGATGCGGACGCGATGCACGTCCGCCTCGCCGATGAGACGGTTTGCATCGGCCCGCCGCCCGCCAGCGAATCCTATCTCAACATCCCCAACATCATCTCCGCGGCCGAAGTGGTCCACGCCGACGCCATCCACCCGGGCTACGGCTTCCTCTCGGAGAACGCGCAATTCGCCGAGATCGTCGAGCTCCACAACATCATCTGGGTCGGTCCCAAGCCCGAACATATCCGGATGATGGGCGACAAGATCGAGGCCAAGCGCACCGCGGCGAAACTCGGCCTTCCGCTGGTCCCCGGTTCGGACGGACCCCTGGTCACGGTCAAGCAGGCGCAGAAGCTCGCCGAAGAAATCGGCTATCCGGTCTTGATCAAGGCCGCGTCGGGCGGGGGCGGCCGGGGCATGAAGGTCGTCGAGGCCGAAGACCAGCTCGAAAGCCTGATGAGCCAGGCAGCATCGGAGGCGCGCTCCGCGTTCGGCGACGACACCGTCTACATGGAAAAATATCTCGCCGACCCGCGGCACATCGAATTCCAGGTGTTCGGCGACGGCGAAGGCAATGCGATCCACCTCGGCGAGCGCGATTGCTCTCTCCAGCGGCGCCATCAGAAGGTGCTTGAGGAGGCTCCTTCCCCGGTCATCACCAGGAAAGAGCGCCATCGCATGGGCGAGGTCGTGCGCAAGGCGATGAGCGACATGGGCTATCGCGGCGCCGGCACGATCGAATTCCTCTACGAGAACGGCGAATTCTTCTTCATCGAGATGAACACTCGGCTGCAGGTCGAGCATCCGGTGACCGAGATGATCAGCGACATCGACCTGGTGCGCGAGCAGATCCGCATCGCGTCGGGCGAGGGCCTCTCGTGCACGCAGGACCAGGTCCATCTCCACGGCCACGCGATCGAATGCCGAATCAATGCCGAGGACCCCGATACGTTCGCGCCATCGCCCGGCCTCGTGAAGAATTATGTCGCTCCCGGCGGCATGCACGTGCGCGTCGATAGCGGGCTCTACACCGGCTATAGGGTCCCGCCTTATTACGACAGCATGATCGGCAAGCTGATCGTCTACGGCGTGACTCGCGAGGACTGCATCATGCGCCTTCGCCGGGCGCTCGAGGAATATGTCGTCGAGGGCATGAAGACCACCGTGCCGCTCCACCAGAAGCTGGTCCGCGACCCCGAATTTCTCGCCGGCGACTACACCATCAAATGGCTCGAGCAGTGGCTCGAGAGAACCCGCGAGACGGGCTAGCCTGCACTTGATCCGAGCGATAGGTTTCATGCTTGAGGGGGAAGCCGAATGAGCCTGATCGCCGACATCAAATCCCTCGAACGCTCCCCGCGAAACGCGATCCTGGCGAGCTACCTGGGCTGGACTCTGGATGCCTTCGACTTCGCCCTCATGCTCTTCATGCTGACGGCGATCGCAAAGGAATTCGGCACCGATGTGAAGGCGGTCGCCGAAGGCGTGTTCCTGACCTTGGCCGCGCGTCCGATCGGCGCCTTTTGCTTCGGCTGGCTCGGCGAACGCTTCGGTCGCCGGCCCGTGCTGATGGCCGACATCCTTCTGTTCTCTTTATTCGAGTTCGCCTCCGGCTTTGCACCGACGCTCGGCAGCCTGCTCGTCCTCCGCTTCCTTTTCGGAATTGCCATGGGCGGCGAATGGGGGCTTGGCGCGAGCCTTGTCATGGAGTCGATCCCGCCGAAGCTTCGCGGCCCCGTGTCGGGACTCCTGCAGAGCGGCTATCCGTCGGGCTGGCTGCTCGCGAGCCTGGTCTATTTCATGCTGTTCGACACGATTGGCTGGCGCGGCATGTTCATGGTGGGAGTGGCGCCCGCCTTCCTCGTCCTGTTCATCCGCATGGGCGTGAAGGAAAGCCCCGTGTTCGAGGCCCGCAGGGGCCAGCCGCACGTCAATCCGATCATGGAGCTCGTGCGCCATTGGAAGATCGCGCTCTATCTCGTCGTGCTGATGACCGCCTTCAATTTCTTCAGCCACGGCACCCAGGATCTTTATCCGACCTTCCTGCAGAAGCAGCATCATTTCGATACGCATACGACCGGCACGCTCGCGGCCATCATGAACGTCGGCGCGATCGTCGGCGGGATCGTCTTCGGCATTTGGTCGGAGCGGCTCGGCCGAAGGCGCGCGATTATCGTTGCAAGTCTCCTTGCCCTCCCGATCATCCCGCTCTGGGCCTTCTCGACCACCCCCTTGCTCCTTGGCCTCGGCGCCTTCCTGATGCAGGTCGCCGTGCAGGGAGCCTGGGGGATCGTTCCGGTCCACCTCAACGAGCTTTCGCCGCCGTTGCTTCGAAGCCTGTTTCCCGGATTTGCCTATCAGCTCGGGAATTTGTTCGCGTCTAAGAATGCCCCGATTCAGGCCGGGATCGCCGAAGCTCGAGGGGATGATTATGCGTTCGCCCTGGCCCTAGTCTGCGCAGCCTCGGTCATCGTCATCGCGATCTGGACGGCGCTTGGTCCCGAGCGGAAGAATGCGGACTTATCGGCCGGAATTGGCGCGGCCCCTGAGTAAGGCCAAACGCATACTTTCAGCCGTGAAATGCGTTGCATTGGGCGAGGACGACAGGCGCGATGTCGAGCTATGCCGGAACCGCTGACAGGCCAGACAAGGCCAAGGCAATCGTGGCCGTCGTCGCGGTGCACGCGGCGCTCGCCGCGATCATTCTGATGGGGCTCAACGGCCGCATCGTGACTCACGCCATCGAAAGCCTGAAGACCTTCGACATCCGTGAGCCCCCGCCTCCTCCACCGCAGCCGCCGCCCCCGCCTTCAGACAAGCCGAAGGCGAAGCTCGAAGAGGGCGCCGCGGGAAAGAAGGCCGAACCGTCCCCGGTCGTCGCCCCCAAACCGAAAATCCCGGTGCAATCGCCCATCCCGGCGGCTCAGGTTGCCGGCACCGGCGACGCGCCCAACGCGGGAGCCGCGGCCTCCGGCACCGGCACGGGCGCCGGAGGCTCCGGAAACGGGCGCGGCGGAGGCGGGTCGGGAGGTTTCACCCCGGCTCAGAAAATCACAAAGATCCCCGACCGCGAATATCGTCGCTTGGTCGCGGCCAGCGGCCTGGAGCGCGGTACTGTCGGAGTTGCAATCAGGGTGACTCCGGAAGGCGTCGCCTCCAGTTGCCATGTCGTCCGTTCGAGCGGCAATCCGATGGCTGACGCACTGATGTGCCAACTGACTGAACGATATGTCCGTTTCCGGCCGGCGCGGGACCCAAACGGCCGGCCGGTCGCCCAGGATCTAACCTGGTACCCGAACTGGTGGCGGCCCTAGCGGCTCGCGCTCGCAACCGGGCCCGCGCTGCCCTCGAGCTCCGCGAGCTTCGCTTTGTCGCGACCGTAGACGTCGTCGAAAAAGGCGATCGACGATCCGTTCGGCATCGCGGTCAGATAGGTGATGTACACGGCCACCGGCGGAACAAGCATCACCGGCTCCTCGGTGCTCGCGCCTTCCCAGGTAAGCTCCCGATGGAACAGCCACTGGCTCAATCGCCACGCATCCTCGAGCCGGACGCAGCCCCCGCTGTAGAGGCGCGCGGCCTGCTCGAACAATTCACGTTCGGGATTGTCGTGCAGGTAGACGCCGGCGTCATTGGGGAACATGAACTTGATCCGGCCCATCGAATTGTGCGGTCCGGGCTTCTGGCGGATCATCACTTCGATTTTGCCGTCGGCAACGCCCTTCCAGTCGATGGTTTTCGGATCGATGGTCGTCGCATCGCGGGTCCAATCGGACATCACCTCGTAACCGAGCTCGTCGAGATATTTGAGGCCGCGCTTGACGACGTTGGGCGCGATTCGCTCCGTGGCCAGGTCGGGCGGCACGTACCAATAGGGGTTGAGGCTCGCGAACCGTATGTAAGCCGCCATCAACGGGGTCGGGTTCTTTGGCTTACCGACGACGACCCGCATCGAATCGACCGGCCGGCGGTCGTCCCACATGTAGAGTCGTTGCTCGGCGGCGTTGACCAGGACGAAACGCCCCTTGCCCGCCGGAAGCGCTCGGGCCCGCTCGAGGTTCAGCTCGAGCAGCTCGCGCTCATGGTCGGTGGCATAGCGGCGATCGATGAGCGCCTGCCTTAACTGGCCGTAGATCGGGTTCATCCAGCCCATTGTGCGGACATAGGAGTCGAGTGACGGCGCGGCTGCCGTCTGCTCGAGGATCGCTCGAGTCGTCGGCGTTGCCGGTTTCAATTGCGCATCGACGTACATGATGCCGAGGTTCGGCTGCTGCTTGAGGTCGAGCACGTAGTTGGCAAGGGCCTGGCTCAGCATCGGGTCGGCGCGCTCGATCGCCTTGCGCTTCCCTCTCGACGCCTCGGCTACTGCCTGCTCGAGTGCCGAAAGGCCGTAGCGGTCTGGCGAAAGGCCGTCGGTATTCGAGTTCCTGAGCAGCTCGAGCAGCGCTTGGGCCGCACTGCCCGAGTTCGGTGAGAACCATAGGGGCGCGCCCTTTCGGGCATTGTAAAAATCGCCCAGGCCCATCCCCGCGACCACGGTCGGCGGAGCCGCGTTCGCGGGAGTGGAAACGAGAGGCGCCGCGGCGAGCAGGAGGCTCAGCGCGACGCCGATATTCCTCAGAAAAAAGTGCACCGGCCGTCGGCCGGTGCACTGAACACGCAAACTGATCACGGATCCTCCGATAGGATTAGCCGCGCTCACCGCTGCGGGTCGGCGGCGGAGGAGCCATCGGGGCGGGAGCGGTAGTGGTTGGTCCACCGGCATAGTATTGGCCGTTATAGACATAACCGTCCACCCGTCCGTCGTTGTCACGGTCGGCCCAGATCGCGCCGGCGAGACCGCCGACGGCAGCGCCGATCACCGCGCCTTCGAGTGTGCTGACACCCGGGATCACCGCGCCGGCAACCGCGCCGAGCGCCGCGCCGCCCAGGGCGCCCGTCGCTACGCGATGCAGCGTCGGATCATAACCCTGCGGGGTCCCGGAATAATACTGGCCGTTCTGGACATAGCCGTCGACATAGCCGTCATTGTTGTTGTCGGCCCACACCGCTCCGGCGAGACCGCCGATCGCCGCGCCAACCGCGGCGCCCTCGATCGTGCTGATGCCCGGAGCAACAGCGCCGATAGCCGCGCCGCCAGCAGCACCGATCGCCGCACCCTGGGCGATATCGCCATTGGTGCGGTTTGCCGCGCACGCACTCAGCGCGACCGAGCTTGCCAGCGCAACAGCTAGGAATGATTTACGCATCGTCTTTCTCCCGTTCTATTGAACTTGTCGGAACATGCTCCGGGGATCGAACGCCCCCATAGACGGAACATGCCACGTGCGCAGGAACGAGGATTCAGCCTGATCGTTCCGCAACCGGGACAAAGGTTTTTTCGAAAACTCTCCACACTGGGTTAACCATGGATTTAACTGGTTGATTCAAATTCAGGAAACGATGCCCGATGAAAGCGACGATTTATCACAATCCAATGTGTGGAACGTCACGCAAGACGCTCGACATTCTCACCCAATCGGGCGCGGATGTGTGGATCCAGGAATATATGAAAACCCCGCCGAGCCGCGAGGAGCTGGCACGGCTGTACGAACGCGCCGGTCTTACGCCGCGCCAGGGGCTTAGGGCCAAGGAGCCGCTGGCCGAGGAACTCGGCCTGACCCGGCCCGACGTCACCGACGACGAGGTCCTGGACGCGATGGTCGCGCACCCGATCCTGATCGAGCGGCCGATCGTGGAAACCCCCAAGGGCGTCCGCCTCTGCCGCCCTCAAGAGGTGGTGCGAGAAATTCTCTAGTTCGTCACCCCCGCGAACGCGGGGGTCCCGCTTCCTTTAGGAAAAAGCGGGATTCCCGCATGCGCGGGAATGACGGATACTAGGACCCATGAGTCGGATCGATCCGCGGCTGCTCCTCCAGGGCTATGCGTCGGGCATCTTCCCCATGGCCGACAGCCGCGACGCGACCGAGCTATATTGGGTCGAGCCGCGCCAGCGGGCGATCATCCCCCTCGACCGCTTCCACGTGTCCCGCTCGCTTCGCCGGACCATACGCTCGGGCCGGTTCGCGATCAGTCGCGACCGCGATTTCGCTTCGGTCATCTCCGCCTGCGCCGAGCGCGAGGAGACCTGGATCAATGCCGAGCTGGAACATGCGATGATTGCACTCCACGGCTCCGGTCACGCCCATTCGATCGAGGTGTGGGAGGGCGGCCGGCTCGTCGGCGGCCTCTACGGAGTGAAGCTCGGCCGCGCCTTCTTCGGGGAGAGCATGTTCAGCCGGGTAACCGACGCCTCAAAGGTCGCACTGGCGTGGCTGGTCGCGCGCCTCAAGGTCGGCAACTTCACGCTCCTCGACTGCCAGTTCATGACGGAGCACCTTGCCTCGCTCGGCGCGGTCAGCGTGCCTAGAGAGGCCTATGTCGCATTGTTGGCGGGAGCGCTCGGAGGCGGGGTCGGAGTCGCGGCGGGCGGCTCGGTCGTTACCGGGGCAGCGCTTTCTTCCTCCGAAGCTCCGGCCGATTTCCTGGCGCTCGACAGGTTGCTCGAGCTCGCTGGAGCGGCGGGCGCCGGCGGTCCCGCCGGATACGTCATTTCGCAGCTCTTGGGAGTTACGTCGTAGACCGGGTGCTCGACCACGTTGAGCGATGGCGATTCCTTGTAGAGCCAGCCTGAAAAGACCCTACCCCAGCTCCTGTCTGGGCGCTCGACGTCGACCTGAACGAAGGCGCCGGTCAGCTTCTCCTCCTCCCATGGCGCGGTCGCCTCGCACGCCCGAAGGCGGACGATCACATCTTTCCAGCGAACCGACTGGCCCGGATGCAGCGAAACATTCTGGACGATGCCGTTTCGCTTGTTGAGGATTCCGAGGACTGCGACGCGCTGCGCCATCGGCGTCACTCCGGGCGCGTTGGGCCCGAGCGGAACCGTGGAATTGGTGATGATCGGCTTCGACGCATTTTCTTCGCCCTTGCTGCATGCGGCGAGCGCGAGCACCAGAAGCAACGGGGTGATCGACCGGGTCACGCTTATTCTGGGATCCAGGGCTCATAGTCGCCGGTCGAAGCCGGGCGGATCTTGCCCGATCCCAGCGCTCCGTCCGGCCGGAACGCGGCCATCGTGCCCGTAAGGTTGGGAGTCGGCTTTTTCTGGAACTTGCGGACCGGCGGAAGCGCCTTGTCGGGCAAATCGTCGATCGTTCCCCGGAGCCAGAGTTGCCAATCGGGCGGCACTCCGCTTCCGTCATTGGCGCCTGCGTAGATCACCCAGCGCCGGTTCGGATTCTTCTTATCCTCGTAATAGAGGTTGCCGGCGTCGTCGCGCCCAACCTCCTTGCCGTGGCGGCGCGTGACGATGCTGGTGCCCCACGAGGCACCGTTCCACCAGGTGAATGCGTTCGCGAGCCATCCCATGATGCAGGGCCTCTGCCCCGTCGCGCCGGGCGGCGCAAGTCGCTACCGCTTCCAGTCGGCGCGGTCGCCCTCCTTGATGCCGAGCTCGGCGGAACGGCCACCGCGGATCTCGAGCACGGCCGCGATCGGCTCGCCCGACGGGACCGGATCGAGTGACAGCGGCTTCGCGGTCACAATCCGAACGATCGTTCCGTCCGACCGGATGAACAGCATGTCCAGGGGGACGAGCGTGTTCTTCATCCAAAAAGCGACCTCGCGCGACGGTTCGTAAGGGAAGATCATCCCGTGGTTCTTCGGGACCGAGCGGCGGAACATCATTCCAATTTCTTGCTGCTTGAAGGTTCCAGCGACTTCGACGGTGAAGCGATGTCTGCCGTTGGCCGAATGGATCGTCAGCGGCACCTGTTCAAGGCCGGATTGGGCGCCGGGGTTGGCGCGGGCCGCCGGCGCGGCCGAGGTCTGCGGCCCGCAGGCGGCAAGCGCTGCTCCGGTCAATGCCAGCGCCAGGCGCCTTAATGGGAGTCGCGCAGCTCGGTCGCGGTGAGGCCCTTGCCGCTCGTCGCGATCCGCGCTTCGAGTCTTTGGCCGGGCTGCAGGTCTCCGAGATGCGACTGCCGAACCGTCTCCATATGGACGAACACGTCCTCGCCCTCCGCGCCAATGCGATTGACGAAACCATAGCCCCGTACGCGATTGAACCATTTGACCTCCACCGGCTCGAACTCGCCGGCCACATCCACAAGGGCCCTGCGGTCGGCGCGATCGACTGCGGCAATGGACGAGCGCGGTTGTGCGGGCAAGGCCGATGACAGGTCGATCGAGAGCACCTTCTTGGCCTGGAACCCCCGTTCGAGCTTCACCGGGACGCATTCGATCAACGCGCCTTCCGGAACGCTCCTGCGCCCATGTTCGCGAAGGACGCTGAAATGCAGGAGGATGTCGCCCTCGATCTCGTCGCTGACGATGAAACCGAAGCCCCGGGTCGCGTCGAACCATTTCACGCGCCCGGCGATGGCTTCCATCTCGCCGGCGACATTCTGTCTCTCGTCGGACGTTACGGTCAGCTCTGCCGCTTCCATTTCCGGTTGCGGTCCCGCAGCCGCGATCTTCGAACTCACGCGTGGCACGATGCGTCATTAACATGACTGCCAATGTCGGCAAACCGACTTTAGCTAATGTTGGTTTGTTATCGCGCGCTAAACTCTTCGAGGTCGATCGGTTGGCCCGGACGAAGCGCGAGGATCGCTCGCGATAGATCAAGGCCGTGCCCCGCGCGGAGCATCGCGGAGAGCGCTTTATCTCGTTCGCGCGAATCTCCTGCCGGGTGCACCGCGAACGGCCCGAACCGGCGCTTTTCCGCGAAGTGCAGCGCGGCGGAGACCGCCTCGGCATCGGCGAGCTTACGAGCGGCCTCGCCGTCACTCTCGTCGATCCCCGCGACGCGCAACGCGTGGACCACACGGCGCTTGCCGTATCCGCGGCCCGTCAAGGATCGCGACTTGGCGAGCGCATAGCCGGCGTCATCGACATAACCCCGCTCGGCAAAACGCCGGGCGATTGCGTCGAAATCGGGCGGGCGGGCGCCCTCCCAGCCGCGCTCGCGAACCTTCCGCTGCAAATAGGCCTGCAGCTTCGCGCGCGTTGTCGCGAAGCGCCCGACATAGCGCAGCGCAAGTTCATTGAGCTTTTCTTCATCGAGCGGCGAAAGCCCCCGGCGCGCCTTGAACAGTGCCATTGCGCCGTTTTTGTGCCACAGTCGCCGCCCATCAGGAAACGGGCTGCATTTTGCGCGCGGCTGGTGGGATTTGAAAAACAGCCAAGGAAGGGACGGCGTGCTCGAACGCAACGCCTCATTGAAAACTGAGCTTGCCCCGCCGGGTGCGACACCGACCCTCGACACCTTGCCGCGCCGCCTCGCGGATTTTGCGACGGTCGGGGATGCGCTCGACTATGCGGCGCAAGGTCGCCGGGGCCTGAACTTCCACGACGCGCGCGGCACTCTGGCGCAGGCTTACACCTACGCGGAGCTGCGCGAGGATTCGCTCGCGCATGCGCGGCGTTTTGTCGCGCTCGGCATTGCGCCGGGCGACCGCATCGCCCTCATCGCCGAGACAGGTCCCGAGTTTGCGGCCTGCTTCTTCGGAGCCGTTTATGCCGGCGCCTGGCCGGTGCCGCTTCCGCTGCCGACCAGCTTCGGCGGCCGGGATTCCTATGTCGATCAGCTCAGAATTCAACTCGACAGCTGCGACCCGAAGCTGTTCCTGTTCCCTGCCGAGCTTGCGGAAATGGCGGGGTCTGCAGCCGCCAAGCGCAAAATCGATGCTCGCGGCTGGGAGGGACTGCCGGCCCTTGACCAGGCCGATACGCCGCTTCCGGAATCCCAGCCGGACGACATCGCTTACCTGCAATATTCCAGCGGATCGACCCGCTTCCCGCACGGCGTTGCGGTCACGCACCACGCCTTGCTCGATAACCTGCGCGCCCACGGCGTCGGCCTCGAAGTGGTGGAAACCGACCGCTGCATCTCCTGGCTGCCCTGGTACCATGACATGGGGCTGGTCGGTTGTTTCCTGTCCCCGGTCGCGCTGCAGATTTCCGTCGATTATCTGAAAACCGAAGATTTCGCCCGGCGGCCATTGGCCTGGCTCGACCTCATCACCCGCAATCCGGGGACGAGCCTCAGTTATTCGCCGAGCTTCGGCTACGACATCTGCTCGCGCCGGATGAGCTCGCAGACCCGTGCGGAGGACCGGTTCGACCTCGCGCGCTGGCGGATCGCCGGCAACGGCGCCGACATGATCCGGCCGGACGTCATGCAGGCCTTTGTCGACAGCTTTGACGGGGCCGGTTTCCACGCATCGGCTTTCTGTCCGAGCTATGGCCTCGCGGAAGCGACGCTCGCCGTGTCGCTGATGCCCCCGGGCGAGGGAATTCGCCTCGAGCTGGTCGAGGAGAATGAGCTTTCGGGCGGCGAGCCCGACGACGAGGAGCGCCCGCGCCGCTACCGCGCCGTCGTCAATTGCGGAAAGCCAGTCACCGGGATGGAGGTCGGGATCCGCGGAAACGATGGCCAGATCCTGCCCGACCGGGGCATCGGCCGGGTCTTCGTGCGCGGCGCCAGCGTGATGCACAGCTATTTCCGCGACGAAGAATCGACCAAGGCCTGCCTCAGCGACGACGGTTGGCTCGACACCGGCGACATGGGCTACATGTCGGGCGGCTACATCTTCATCGTCGGCCGCGCCAAGGACATGATCATCATCAACGGGCGCAACCACTGGCCGCAGGATATCGAATGGGCGGTCGAGCAACTGCCCGGTTTCAAGTCCGGCGACATTGCCGCCTTTGCGATCACCGGCCCCTCGGGTGAAGAGACCCCCGCGGTCCTTGTCCACTGCCGCGTCTCAGACCCACACGAGCGCGGCCGCCTGCGCGACGACATCCGCGAGCGGGTGCGCGCCATCACGGGCATTACCCCGGTGGTCGAGCTCGTCCCGCCGCGCACCCTGCCCCGCACCAGCTCGGGCAAATTGTCGCGGACCAAGGCGCGCTCGCTCTATTTGTCCGGCGAAATCCAGCCCTACGACATCGCGGCCTGACAGGGGCCAACCGGCCGTATCCCTTGCGAACGGCCTCCACGGCTGTCATCCACTTTTCAGGCTGAGTGCCTGTGTTGCGTGCGTCCACAGCTTTGAGGACGGCCTTGTCTGAAACGGAGCAAACGCGGATCGTCACCGTGGCCCGGGACCTGGACCTGGTTCCCGGCGACCGATTGCACTGCCTCGAACTGATCGACTGTTTCGACACGGATCGTCGCCATGTCGTTGGACCGTTGGGAGTTAAGATCGGCCGCACTCCGCCGGCCGACATCGTCCTCCTCGATTCCGAGGTTTCGCGTTCGCACTGCTTCGTCGCGCTCAAGGGCAGCGAACTCTTCGTTTCCGACCTCGGTTCGACCAACGGAACGTACGTTGACGGCGTGCGTGTCGAAGGGACCGTTCCGTTGCCGGTGGGGTCGATCCTGCAGGTCGGCAAACGCTCGCTGCAGCACGAATTCCGCACCCGGACCGAGATATCGCAATCCGATGAGCTCGATCGCGAACTGCAGCGCGCAAGCGCGTTCATCCAGGCCCTGCTCCCCCCGCCGTCGCGCGATCCGCCGATCCGGACCGACTGGGTACACGTGCCATGCGCCAGGCTGGGGGGTGACGCGTTCGGATATGGCCAGCTCGCCGATGACACCTTCGTCGCCTACCTGATCGATGTCGCCGGTCATGGCCCAGGAGCGGCGATGCTCGCCGTCGCGGTGATGAGCCAGCTCCGCCAGCGAACGCTCCCCGATTGCGACATGCACTCACCCGCCGAGGTTCTGACGACGCTCAACCGTCTCTACCAGATGGACGAGCAGGCGGGCCTGTTCTTCACCATCTGGTACGGCGTCTACGATGCCGGCAGCCGCCGCCTGACCTATGCCTCGGCGGGACAGCATCCGGCATTGCTGGTTCCTTCGGATCGTTCGCAAGCGGTTTCAGTGGGCAACCGCAACCTGGTGATCGGTGCGGTTCCGGGGATGGTCTACAAAGAAGCGAGCGTCGACGTTCCCCCCGGCGCGGCGATGTATCTCTTTAGCGACGGCGTGTTTGAGATCATCGACAGGACTGGCCGCCAGTGGAATTTCGCGGACTTCGAGCAGCTGGTGTTGGCTCCGGAGCTCCACGGAGTGGGCGAGACGGAGCGCCTGTTCCACGCCATCAGGCAGGCCGCCGCGCCCGGCCCGCTTGAAGATGATTTCTCTCTGGTGGTGGCGAAATTTGACTGAAACAATGTTGCGGTTGTTATGAACGGTTGGGCAGCAGGGGGTTCGCACAGATGGAAATGGAATTCTCGGACGTCGGCGGCGTGACCAAGGCGGTGCTCAACGGTCGGATGGACAGCCTGTC
>JBKPKF010000114.1:0-2942 GCA_046730995.1 Pseudomonadota bacterium | reverse complement strand
GCTGGATTGCTTCGTCGCTCCGCTCCTCGCAATGACGGAGGAGTAGGATGAGCGAATACGACTCCTTCGTTCGCGACCGACTGCCGCCGCCGGAGCTGCTGCCGGAATTCCGCTTCGACCTTCCTGAGCTGCAATATCCCGAGCGGTTGAACGCCGCGGCTGAGTTGCTGAAGGGCGGCGCGCCGGATGCTCTGGCGGTAGTCAACGATCATGGCCGCTGGACCTACGCCGAACTCGACGATTTCAGCGGGCGGATCGCCCGGCTGCTGGTCGATGAAGAGGGTCTCATCCCCGGTAACCGCGTGCTCCTGCGCGGGCCGAACACGTACACGATGTTCGCGGCGTGGCTTGGGGTGCTGAAGGCCGGCGGAGTGGTGGTCGCGACGATGCCTTTGCTTCGACCGGGAGAGATCGCGACGGTGATCGAACGGGCTGCGATCAGCCACGCCATCGTCGACAGCCGCTTCATCGGGGACTTCCGCCAGGCGGTCGACCAAACGCACAGCGTCAAGCACATCATCAAATATGATGGCGACTACGGGAAAGGCGAACTCGAGACTCGGACGGCGTCGCTGCAGCCGCTGCAACCCGCCGACACCGGCCGCGACGACCCGTGCATCATCGCCTTCACCAGCGGCACCACCGGAGTGCCCAAGGGCTGCGTCCAGTTCCACCGCGACGTGCTCGCCACGTGCGACAGCTTCGCGAAGCATCTCGTCGGTCCGAAGCCCGGTGACGTCTTCATGACCAGCGCCCCCATGGCCTTCACCTTCGGGCTCGGGATCACGCCGATGTTTCCGCTGCGCTTCGGCGCGGCGAGCGCGACGATCGAGCAGCCGAATGTCTTGCTGGACGCGATCCTCAAGCACGGTGTCACTCACCTCGGCACCGCCCCGACCGCCTATAAGGGGATGCTGTCCCAGCCCGCGCTCGACGCCGCGCTGAAGACCCTGCGCTATTGCATCTCCGCCGGCGAGCATCTGCCCGAGGCGACCTGGCGGGCGTGGAAGGATCGCACCGGGATCGCGATCACCGACGGCATCGGCTCGACGGAAATGATGCACATCTTCGTCTCCGCAGCCGGCGACGACATCAAGCCCGGCTCAACCGGCAAGGCCGTGCCCGGCTACACCGCGACGCTCCTCGACGCCGACGGCGGCGAGGTCGCCGAGGGTGTCGGCCGCCTCGCGATCAAGGGCCCGACCGGTTGCCGCTATCTCGATGATCCGCGCCAGACCGATTACGTGCAGCACGGCTGGAACGTGACCGGCGACACCTATCGCCGCGATGGTGACGGCTACTTCTGGTACTTGGCGCGGAGCGACGACATGATCGTCAGCTCTGGCTACAATATCGGCGCTCCCGAAGTGGAGAATGCGCTGCTGTCGCACCCCGCGGTCGCCGAATGCGCGGTCATCGGAGTCCCCTGCCCCGAGCGCGGACAGAAAGTGAAGGCGTTCGTGGTGCTGGCGGCGGATGCACAAGGTTCGGACGCGCTGGTCGCGGAGCTGCAGGCCCACGCCAAGGGTCAGATCGCGCCCTACAAATATCCGCGCGAGATCGAATTTGTTGAGGCACTGCCGAAGACTGCGACGGGAAAGCTCAGGCGGAGCGAGTTGCGGGGACGTTAGTTCCCCGGCAGATCATTCAAACTCCACAATCACCTGATCGACCGCGAGGCTGTCGCCGGCCTTGGCGGGAGTCGCCTTGACCTTCGCCGCCTTGGGCGCGCGGAGGATATTCTCCATCTTCATCGCTTCCATGACCGCGACCGGCTGGCCGGGCTCGACTTTGTCGCCGATCGCGACGTCGAGCTTGGTCAGGAGACCCGGCATGGGCGCCAGCAGCAGCCGCGACAGATCGGGCGGCGGCTTGTCGATCATATGTTTCGCCAGGTCCGCGACGTGCGGCGCAAGCACTTGTACCTTGTGCGTGCGCCCGCGGGTCTGAAGCTCCCAGTTGCGGCCGGCGCGGCGCACCTGGACGGTGCGCCGGCGCCCATCGACATCGACGCTCAGCAGTCGCTGTCCAGGCACCCAGCGGCCGATCATGTCGATCAAGTCGCCACCATCCAGAACGGCCAGTGTGCCGCCGATGTAGGGCTTGATCCGCACCTTGTGCCGTTCGCCGCCGATCTTCACGATCCGGTCGCACGACATGTGCGTGCGCGGGCCGAGCTGGCCGTCGATCTTCGCCGCGCGCTCGTCGGTGATCGTCGCGACCATGCCGGCGATGACGGCGAGGTCCTCGATCAATTGCGCGTCCGTCGGCGCGCCGTTGAACCCCTCCTGATATTCCTCGGCGATGAAGCCCGTGGTGATATCGCCGCTGCGATAGCGAGGATGCTGCATCAACGCGGACAGGAAATCGACATTGTCCGAAATGCCGTCGACCACGAACTGGTCGAGCGCAGCCACCTGCGCGTCGATGGCGGCTTCGCGGGTCGGCGCCCAGGTGATGAGCTTGGCGATCATCGGGTCGTAGAATATGCTGACCTCGCCGCCATCGGCGACGCCATCGTCCACCCTCACCCGCACTTCGTTATTGCGAGCCGAGCGAAGCAATCCAGACTTGGCGCCGCTGGATTGCTTCGTCGCTGCGCTCCTCGCAATGACGGTCTCGGTCTGCTTCGGCGGCCAATACCGCACCAACCTTCCCGTGCTCGGGAGGAAGTGGCGGTACGGATCCTCGGCATAGACGCGCGTTTCGACCGCCCAACCGTCGAGTTTCACGTCGTTCTGAGTGAACTTGAGCTTCTCGCCCGCCGCGACGCGGATCATTTGCTCGACCAGGTCGAGGCCGGTCACTTCCTCGGTCACCGGATGCTCGACCTGCAGCCGCGTGTTCATCTCGAGGAAGTAGAAGCTCTTTCCGGTCGGGTCCGCCCCCGAGACGATCAGCTCGACCGTGCCCGCGCTATAATATCCAACCGCTTTCGCCAG
>JBKPKF010000113.1:0-2749 GCA_046730995.1 Pseudomonadota bacterium | reverse complement strand
GGCGGGAAGAGCCGCGCCAGCTGGATTCCCTGCACTCGTAATGTGTCCGGCTTTCCCGACGGGATCAACGGCACCGAGCTCCTCGACCGGATGCGCGACCAGGCGTGCAAATATGGTGCGAAGATCCAGCCCGAGTTCGTCACCAAGCTCGAGCGCGACCAGGACACGGGTCTATTCACCGCCACTTGGGGGTCGGGCTGCGCGACTGCGCGAACGGTGCTCCTTGCGACGGGGGTCACCAATCGCCGCCCGCCGATGGAGGAGGAGCTTCACGACTCGGCGCTTGCCCGGGGCCTCGTCCGCTATTGCCCGATTTGCGATGGCTACGAGGTCACAGATAAGAAAGTCGGAGTCATCGGAAGCGACAGCCATGGCGTTGCCGAGGCGCTGTTCCTCCGCAGCTACACTGCCCATGTGACGTTAATCGCACCCGACAAGACCTTGAAACTTAAGCGTGAAGACTATGAGAGATTGAAGTCCGCAAGCATCGATTGCGTCGACGGACCAGCGCAGGCGGTGGCAATTCCTGACCATTGCATCGTCGTCGAAACGGTGGGCGGCACCCACACGTTCGACAGCATCTATCCGGCGCTCGGGAGCGACACGCACACGCAACTCGCGGAAATGGTCGGGGCCGGACTTTCAAAGGATGCGTGCATCGTCGTCGACCGCCACATGCGAACCAACGTCGCGGGCCTATTCGCCGCCGGCGATGTCGTGATCGGACTCGACCAGATCAGCCATGCGATGGGCCAGGGCGGAGTCGCCGCGACAACCATTCGTAACGACCTGTTTGCGCGGGAGCCGCGTTGGCGGGAGCCTGCGCAGGAGATGCAGGAAGCCGGAAGCGGCACATAGCCGTCATTGCGAGGAGCCGAAGGCGACGCGGCAATCCAGGCTGGATTGCTTCGCCGCGCTCGCAATGACGAATTAGGCCAAGAACCCTGGATCGAGGACGATGCGGTCGCCTTCGAGATCGGCAACCCCAGACCTGAACGGGATCAGCGAGCGTTTTCCCTGCGCATCCTCGATCTCGATGAGGTCGCCCGCACCGTAATTTTCAATCGCGACTACGGTGCCGACGGCTTCATCATCGCGTGTGACGGCGGACAGGCCGATCAAGTCGGCATGATAATATTCGCCCTCTTCGAGCGGTGGCAGCGCTGAGCGCTCCACCTCGATCAAGGATCCGCGCAACGCCTCGGCTGCGGACCGGTCCGCTATGCTCTCGAACCGTGCGACCGCAGTCTTACCGCTGTCCCGAATGGCCAGGAGGCGCCGTTCGACGCCCCCCACGAAGAGCTTCTCGTGTCGCGACAGGCTGTCGGCACTCTCGCTAAACAGCTTGAGCTTCAATTCGCCTTTGACGCCATGCGCCCCGGCGACCGCGGCGAGCGCGATCTTACGCTCGCCGCTGTCGTTCACGCTCAGGCCTTGGTTTCCTCGGCCGATTCGTCTTCGGCGGAAGTTTCCTCGGCCTGGGGCGAATCTTCGGTCGGCGGAGCGACATCGTCGGCGCCCTCGGCGGGAGCCTCGGCCGATTCGCCCTCGCTGCTCGCCTCTTCGGCGACGGGAGCTTCTTCGCCAGCTTCAGCGTCGGCAGCAGCTTCTTCGGCTGGCGCCTCGGCAGCAGCCTCCTCGGCCGGAGCTTCGGCGGTGTCCGGAGTCTCGACGACTTCCTCTTCACCCGCGCTGGCTTCGGCCGCAGCTTCCTCGGCGACCGGCTCCTCCGCCGGCTGGTCGGCGGTGTCGGCGGGAGCTTGCTCCTCAGCGACCTCCTCGGCTTCGGTCGTGGCTTCGACCGCCGGGCTTTCCTCGGCAGCTTCTTCGGCCACGGCTTCTGCTTCAGCGGTCGGCTCGGCGGTCGCTTCCTCGACCGCTTCCGCCGTCACAGTCTCTTCCTGCGGAGCGGCAGCGGCTTCAGCCGCCTCGGCAGCCTTCGCCTCGCGGGCCTCGGCGCGCTCCTTGGCCTTCTCGCCCGGCTCGGCCTTCTGGGGGTTGTTCCGGGCCGGACGCTCGCGGATTCCCGCGGCATCTAGGAAGCGAAGCACGCGGTCCGAAGGCTGGGCGCCAACGCTCAGCCAATGCGAAATGCGGTCCGCATCGAACTTCACCCGATCAGGCGAATCCTTCGCCAGCAGCGGATTGTAGGTGCCGACCTTCTCAATGAAGCGGCCGTCACGCGCATTGCGGCTGTCCGCGACGACGATCCGATAATAGGGGCGCTTCTTGGCGCCGCCGCGTGAGAGACGGATTGAAACTGCCATTTTTATACTGTCCTTTCAGATAATTACATTATTTCTTTGAAAACTTGTCGAAACCAGGCGGAAGGTTGAACGGCTGACCGCCGAGCCCCGGGAGCGCGCCGCCGGCGCCGCCGAGGTCCGGCATTCCGCCGGCGCCGCCGAGCCCGCCGAGGCCGCCACCCCCGCCAAACATCGCGGCCAGCTTTCCGAGCCCGCCCATTTTCTTCAGGCGCTTCATCACCGTCGACATTTCCTGGTGCATCTTCAGCAGCTTGTTGATTTCTTGGACGGTCGTCCCGCTGCCCTTCGCGATGCGGATCTTCCGCTTCGCGTTGACGATTTCGGGTTTCGCCCGCTCCTTGGCCGTCATCGACGAGAGCATCGCCTCCATGTGGACCAAGGCCTTGCTGTCCTGCGCCTTGTCCATGGCGCCCTTCATGCCCTTCATGCCGGGCATCATGCCGGCGAGCGCGCCGAGGCCGCCCATGCGCTGCATCTGGCGG
>JBKPKF010000112.1:0-6776 GCA_046730995.1 Pseudomonadota bacterium | reverse complement strand
CGCTCGGCATCAGGTTGAAGCCCGCGAGCTTGTGCGGGTCGAGCCAGATACGCATCGCATAGGACGAGCCGAACACGTTGACGTCGCCGACCCCAGGCACGCGCGACAGATCGTCCTGCATGTTGGTTGTCAGCCAATCGGAAACGTCGAAGTTCGTGCTCCTGTCGGTCTCGTCGTAGATGCCGACGATCAGCAACAGGTCCGGAGCGCCCTTGGTGACGGTTACGCCTTGCTGCTGGACCTGCTGCGGCAAGCGCGAGATCGCTTGCTGGATCTTATTCTGGACCTGAACCTGCGCGATGTCCGGATTGGTCCCTTTATCGAACACCGCGCTGATGTTGACCTGCCCGCGTTGGGTCGAGGACGATTGGAAATAGAGCAGTCCGTCGATACCGGTGAGCTGCCGCTCCAGGATCTGGGTCACGCTGCTTTCGAGCGTCGCCGCCGACGCCCCGGGATAGGTAGCGCGGATGTTAATCTGGGTCGGAGCGACGTCGGGATATTGCGCCACGGGGAGGGCGGCGATTGCGCCGATCCCCATTAGCATGATTATGATCGCGATCACCCAAGCGAAGATCGGGCGATCGATGAAGATGCGCGACATGCGCTAGCCGCCGCCGCGCCGGTTCGCGCTCATCTTCTTGAGAACGTCGGGCGGCGGCGCTTTGACCCGCTGAGGGCTCGAGGCAGGAACGGGCTTGATCGGGGCGCCGTCCTTCAGATTCGCGGTTCCCTGTGTGATGACCTTCTCGCCCGGTGCAAGGCCCTGGGTCACGACCCAGTAAGGGCCCTGTGCTCGATCCGCGACAACCACCCGCTGTACGGCCTTGTTGCCCGGCCCGACGACCCAGACGGTCGCGTTGCCCTGGGGATCGCGCGAAACGCCAGCCTGCGGAACGAGAAAGGCGCTGGTATCGACCGCCTGGGCGAAGCGGGCGGTCACGAACATTCCCGGAAGAAGGATCGACTGCGGGTTGGCGAAGCGTGCGCGCAGGGTCACCGTCCCGGTGGCCTGATCGACCAGCACCTGGCTGAACTCGACCGTGCCGCTGAACCCGTAATCGCTGCCGTCGGGGAGCTTGAGGCGCACCTGCGCGGCCGTCGAAACCGCTCCGCCCTGGCTCAGCGCCTTGCGCAGGGCGAGCAGGTCTGCGGCGGATTCCTGGATGTCGACATAGACCGGATCGAGGCGGGTGATCGTCGTCATCGGGTCCGTCTGGTTGGCGGTCACCAGGGCCCCCTCGGTCACGTTAGACACGCCAATGCGGCCGGTGATCGGCGCCGGAACGCGGGTAAAACGGACGTTGACCTGCGCCGCCCTCAGCGCTGCATTGTTCTGGGCGACCGAGGCGTCGGCTTGGCGTGCCTGGGCGAGAGCGTCGGTGTAGTCCTGCTTGGATATCGCCTCCATGTCCGCCAGCGGCTTGTAGCGCGCGGCTCGGGTGCGGGCGGCCTGGGCGCTGGCCCGAGCGCTCTGCAGGTTCGCGGCGGCCTGGGCGGCCTGTGCCGAATATATGCTCGGGTCGATCTGGTAGAGCGTCTGGCCCTGGCTGACGACCGAGCCCTCGCGGAACATCCGCCGAAGGACGACGCCCGACACCTGCGGTCGAACCTCGGACACCTGATAGGCGGCGACGCGACCCGGGAGTTCCTGCTCGATCGGGGCGCTGCCCTGCTGGACGACGACAAAGCCGACCGTTTGCGGGCCGCCTGGTCCACCGCGGCCGCCACCCTTCGAACCGCTCCGCGTGTCGCTGTTGCCGCAAGCGGCGAGCACGCACGCTCCGGCGATGACGGCGAAATGTGTTGCAAAGTGGCGCAAGAGAGGGGTTGGCTCCGTTCTCAAATCCGTCCGCGGCTCCCCCACCGGCCCGGCGGCGGCATTTGAGCATTTCATTTGGATTTGCAACCTGAGTGTGAAAGCTTGAAGACACTGTTGGGGCGGGTTTCGACAAACGGGGTCGCCTCGCTCGACCAGCGTGGGTATGGCGCGGCGGCGATGATCAGTACGAGCACCCTTTCGGACCGGCGGGGCCTGTGGGCGTTTGTCCTCGGCGTGATCCTCGTCACCGGCGGCGTGCTGATGCACGCGCCGATGTTCTGGATGGGGCGGATGTCCCATTTCCAACTCTACGGCATGCCCATCGGCTGGGACATGATCGCGGGCATGGTTGCGATTGTGTCCGGCGTGGGAATTGCCGCCTACGGCCTGCTCCCGAGAGACATCGCAGGGCAACTGGCGGCATCGCAGGACATCGTGGTCTCTCCGCCGGAGGATGCGCCGCTCAGCCGGGCTCACTGGATGCTCATGGCGGTTCTCGTGATCGCGCTCATCATCGACATCATGAAGCCCGCCAGCCTCGGCTTCACCATCCCGGGCATGGTGAGGGAATATCATGTGCCCAAGGCCAGCGCGTCGCTGGTGCCGTTCTTCGCGCTGACCGGGACGGTGGTTGGTTCGATCGTGTGGGGCATCATCGCGGATGTGTACGGGCGCAAGGCGTCGATCCTGCTGTCGGCCGTGATGTTCGTTGGAACATCCATCTGCGGCGCCATGCCGTCGCTCTATTGGAACGTCGGAATGTGCTTCATGATGGGCGCGGCTGCCGGCGGAATGCTTCCGGTGACCTACGCGCTCCTCGCTGAGATGATGCCGAGCAAACACCGCGGCTGGGCGCTGGTTCTCGTGGGCGGGCTTGGGGCCGTCGGCGGCTATTTCGCCGCCAGCGGCTTTTCGGCGCTGCTGCAGCCGTTTTTCGGCTGGAGGATCCTGTGGTTGCTCAACCTCCCTACGGGCCTGTCGCTCGTGCTGCTCGGGGCTTTCATCCCGGAATCCGCCAAATTCTTGTTGGCACGAGGCCGCAGGGAGGAAGCCCGGCGGGTTATGGAGCGCTTCGGGTCCAAAGCGCGCAGCACCACGCGCGCGGAGGAAATTGCCTTGGCCAGTGGACCCTCAGTGGCACTGACCGGCCGCGCTTTCTTCGGCAAGCTCTCCGCGCTCAGCCTGGCGGCCATCTGCTACGGCCTGATCAATTTCGGCCTTTTGCTTTGGCTGCCTGCTGACATGGTCGCGCGGGGATACAGCATGGAGCTGTCGAGCAAATTGCTCGCCGAATCGGCGCTCATCGCTTTCCCCACCGTGTTCATCGTCGCTTATCTTTACAGCGGCTGGAGCACGAAATGGTCAGTCGTCGGCTCGCTTGGAGTCGCGGTGGCCGGGTTGGCGGGGGTGCTGTGGATCGAGTTTACCGGCACCGGCAGTCCGGTTCTTCCAGTCGCCCTGCTTATCGTCGGAACCAATGCGCTCATCGCCATGCTGCTCCCCTACGCTGCGGAAAGCTTCCCACTTCGGATTCGCGGGAGAACGACGGGGACAGTTGCCGCCTGCACGAAGGCGGGCGGAATGTTTGCCCAGCTTCTCGCGATTCTTGCGCTTGTCCCTGCGCTCGACGTGGTCTCACTGATCATCATCGTTCCGACCGTTGCCGCTCTGATCCTGGTCACATGGTTCGGGAAGGAAACGCGGGGGCGCGACTTGCGCGACCTCGACCCCGACAGCCGCACCTTCGCTGCGACCGGCCTTTAGCGCGGCGCCCTGCTGTACGGCACGAAGTCGCCCATCACGCACGACGGGCCGGGGATACCGCTGTATCGGTCGACGGTCTGGACGATGTCGCCCCGGCAATGCTCCGACGTCGTCGGATGGAGGACGAGGAGATCGTTAAAGCTCACCGCCGGACAGCTGTTCGTGTTCAGCCAGACCGTCGATCCCTCGCTGTAGATAAGCTTATGCGATTCCGTGATCCGCATCGACGAATTGGGCTCGATCCGCACGCAGCTCTCGGGCGCGCCTGCAGTGCGGCCGGCGAGCTCAGCAATCGGAGTAGGAGCGCCTGGAGGAGCCGATTGCGCACAGCTCACGCTGAGGAGCGAGAGGACTGCGTATCCAATGACTTGTATCTTTGCCATGACTTCATTCCCCGGGGGACGAGTGGTCGTTGGTTGCCAACCTGCATCTCCAACGTTCAAATCAGGATAATCCCCGACGGGTTCCGCGCCTAGCGCATACGTATCCGCGGTCGGCGGCATGGTTTACGTTTGCCCGCAGGAGCGGCTAACGCCTGCCGCGTGACTGTAAAGGCTTCGACACTCCTGCTTTTCGGAGCGACCGGTGATCTCGCGCGGCGCATGCTCCTCCCATCGCTCTACGGTCTCGATTCCGATGGACTCCTCCCTTCCGACCTTCGGATCATCGGCACGGCACGGACGGTGCTCGACGACGAAGCGTACAGGCAGCGCGCCGTGGACGCCCTGCATGAGCACCTGCCTGATGGCTTTTTCGACCAAGCCGTTGCGGATCGGTTCCTGAAGCGCCTTCATTATGTCCCGGTCGACATCAACGACGAGGACAGCTTCTCGCGCCTGGCCGGCACGATCGGGGATCCTTGCGACGGCGTTGCGATATTCCTTTCGACCGCGCCGTCGCTCTTCAAGCCGACGATCGACGGCCTCGAGGCGGCCGGCCTTGCGTGCCCGACGGTCCGAATGGCGCTCGAAAAGCCGCTCGGGACCGACCTCGAATCCAGCCGCGAAATCAATGACTCGGTCGCGGCCGCCTTCCCGGAGGACAGGATCTTCCGAATCGACCACTACCTCGGCAAGGAAACGGTCCAGAACCTGCTCGCGCTGCGGTTCGCCAATTCCATGTTCGAACCGCTGTGGAACGCGGCGCATATCGACCATATCCAAATCACGGTCGCCGAGACTGTCGGGGTTGAGGGTCGCGCCGACTTCTACGAATCCGCCGGCGCGCTGCGGGACATGGTCCAGAACCATATGCTCCAGCTGCTGACCTTGGTCGCGATGGAGCCGCCGACCGATTTCGACGCTACGGCCGTGCGCGACGAGAAAGTGAAGGTCCTCCGTTCACTTCGCCCTATCGGCCCTGCGGATGTCGAAACACTGACGGTCACCGGCCAATATACGCGGGGTGCCATCGATGGAGAGCCGGTGCCCGGTTATGTCGAGGAAATCGGCCACGAGAGCCAGACCGAGACCTTCGTCGCCCTTAAAGCGCATATCGACAATTGGCGGTGGAAGGGCGTTCCTTTTTATCTTCGTACCGGCAAGCGCATGCCGATGCGGGACACCGAGATCTACATCGAGTTCAAGGACGTGCCATATTCGATCTTCGCCTCGCGCGGAGCGACCGCCCGGCCTAACAAGCTGATTATTGGCCTTCAGCCCGAAGAGACGATCGAGCTGCGGCTCATGTCCAAGACGCCGGGACTCGACCGCGGCGGCGTGCGCCTGCGTGAAATTCCGCTCGATATCGGGCTCGCCAATGCGTTCAGCGAGTATCGCCGCCGCATCGCCTATGAGCGTCTCCTGCTCGACTTGATCGAAGGCGATCCGACCCTGTTCGTCCGTCGCGACGAAGTCGAAGCGCAGTGGACGTGGATCGACCAGATCCGCGCGGCCTGGGCGGAACGCGGGGCGCCTCCCCGGCCATACGGGGCCGGCACGTGGGGACCTTCGGCGGCCATTGCGCTCACCGAGCGCGATGGGATCAGCTGGCACGAGTAGGACCGGCGATGGCGCTCAATCCGACGATCGCAAAGGTCACCGACCGGGTCATCGAGCGGTCTAAGCCGACACGTAAGCGCTATCTCGAGCTGATGGCCGAACAGAAGGAGCGGGGAATCAATCGCCCGCGGATGAGTTGCGGCAATTTCGCGCATGGGTTCGCCGCATCGGGGGAAGACAAGCAAGCGATCAGCACGCTCGCCGGGCCCAATATCGGCATCGTTACCGCCTATAACGACATGCTCTCGGCGCATCAGCCCTATGGCCGCTACCCCGAGCAGATGAAGATCTTCGCCCGAGAGGTCGGCGCGACCGCCCAGGTCGCGGGCGGCGTTCCGGCAATGTGCGACGGCGTAACCCAGGGTCAGCCGGGCATGGACCTGTCGCTGTTCAGCCGCGACGTGATCGCTTTTGCGACCGCTGTCGCGCTCAGCCACGGAATGTTCGATGCCGTCGCCATGCTCGGGATTTGCGACAAGATCGTTCCGGGCCTCCTGATCGGGGCGTTGCGCTTCGGCCATTTGCCGGCGCTGCTTGTTCCCGGCGGACCGATGCCCTCGGGCCTTCCCAACAAGGAGAAGCAGCGCATCCGCCAGCTTTATGCCGAAGGGAAAGCCGGCAAAGACGAGCTACTGAAGGCGGAGAGCGCATCCTATCACGCGCCCGGTACCTGCACTTTCTACGGTACGGCGAACAGCAACCAGATGCTGATGGAGCTGATGGGGCTGCACATCCCCAACGCGGCCTTCATCAATCCCGGCACGCCGCTCCGGCAGGCGTTGACCCGCGCCGCCGTCCACCGGCTCGCCGAGCTCGCGAAAAACGGCGAACGGCCGCTCGCGCACGTTGTCGATGAAAAAGCAATCATCAACGCAATGATCGGGCTGCTCGCGACCGGCGGATCGACCAATCACATGATCCATTTGCCCGCGATTGCCCGCGCGGCCGGCATCAGGATCGACTGGCAGGACTTCGAGGAGCTTTCTGGCGCCGTGCCGCTGATCGCACGGATCTATCCGAACGGCTCCAGGGACGTGAACGATTTCCAGTATGCGGGCGGAATGGCGTTCGTCACTTACACACTCGCAAGCGCGGGGCTGATCCACACCGACCATTTGACCGCCGGCGCGGATTCGATGGACGCGTGGGTCGGCAACCCCGAGCTTCACGGCGAAGAGCTGGTGTGGAAG
>JBKPKF010000111.1:0-2545 GCA_046730995.1 Pseudomonadota bacterium | reverse complement strand
AGGATCAGCCGGTAGCCCTTGACGGCTGCGACGATGGCGAGGCCGATGCCGGTGTTTCCCGAGGTCGGTTCGACGATCACTCCGCCGGGCTTCAACTT
This sequence comes from Pseudomonadota bacterium, assembly GCA_046730995.1. Taxonomy (GTDB): domain Bacteria; phylum Pseudomonadota; class Alphaproteobacteria; order Sphingomonadales; family Sphingomonadaceae; genus Sphingomicrobium. The sequence goes on along the minus strand of JBKPKF010000111.1, from coordinate 2,447 downwards.
GCCCGTCCGCTCCGCGTCTTCGACCATCGACAGGGCGATGCGGTCCTTGATCGACCCGCCCGGGTTTGCGCGCTCCTGCTTGATCCAAACTTCAGCGCCGTCGCCGAACATGCGGTTGAGGCGGACGTGCGGGGTGTTGCCGATGGTCTCGAGAATATTGGCGGTTTTCATCGAACGGCCTCCTGCGGCTGGGAAGTGGGGGCGGGCAAGTCGAAGTTGCGTGCGCGGCGAAGCTCGGGGAACAGCCTCGACCAGAGCAAGGTGATCGCGATCGCCCCGATTCCTCCGGCGACGACGGATGCGACGGGGCCGATCAGCGCTCCGAGGAATCCGCTTTCCGCTTCACCCAGCTCGTTGGAGGCGGAGATGAACAGCGACGAGACCGAACCGACGCGGCCGCGCATATCGTCGGGCGTCGAGAGCTGGATCAGCGACTGCCGTACGTAGACGGAGATCATGTCGGCCGCCCCGAGCATGGCCAGGCAGACTAGCGATAACGGCATTAATCGCGACAGCCCGAAGACGATGGTCGACACTCCGAACACTCCGACCGCGATGAACATCTTGACCCCGACGTCATGCTTCAGCGGCTTGAACGAGAACCAGGCCGCGGCAAGGGTCGCGCCGACCGCCGGCGCCGCTCGCAAATGGCCGAGACCTTCGGGCCCGGCATGCAGGATGTCGCGCGCGTAGACGGGAAGCATCGCGGTGGCGCCTCCGAGAAGCACGGCGAAGAGATCGAGGGAAATCGCCCCCAGCACGATCCGGTTGCGGCGCACGTAATGCAAGCCGTCGATCATCTGCTTCCATGGATGGCGATTGCGATCCACCCTGGTCTGCGGCTTCGGACCGATCAGGAAGACGCACAACAACGAGATCGTGAATAAGACAGCCGCGACCGCGTACGGCATGTGCGGCGCCACGGCGTAAAGATATCCGCCAACGGCGGGCCCGAATATCGCCCCGACCTGCCAGGCGATCGATGAGAGGGCGATTGCCCGCGGGAGGATTTCGCGTGGGACCAGGTTCGGCGCGAGCGCCTGGAGGGCCGGCATCGCAAAGGCCCGGGCGACCCCCAGCAGCGCGGCAACCCCGAACAAGGCGGGAAGGGTGGTCGTGTGAGTCCAGGCCAGCCAGGCGAGAATGGCCGCGCAGACGACCTCGAGCGCCAGCACGGCACGGGCGATGTAGCGCCGGTCGATCCGGTCGGCCGCCCATCCGGTAACCAGGGTCAGGGCGAACAGGGGCACGAATTGAACCACGCCTACGAGGCCCAGCTGGAAGGATGCTTCCTTGAGCCCCATCGTCTGGCGGGCGATGTCGTAGACCTGCCAGCCGATCACCACGACCATGCTGATCTGCCCGATGGTCGAGGCCAAACGCGCCAGCCAATACACACGGAAATCGGCGATCCGGAGCGGTTCGGGGAGGAAGCTCACAGGGGCCGCCTAGCTGGCCGAGGCAAGGGCGGCAACCGCGGGGTTGGTCCACCGCCACTCGTCGGTTCGCCGACCGGACCTTGCCGTCACCCCCGGGCGTAATTACGGCCCGCCCCCTAAAGAGGAGAGAGGAATGCGTGCATTTCTAGTCGCGTCGGCCATGGCCGCCGCTTTGGTCGTTTCTGGCTGCAAGGTTTCGAACGCGCCGGGCAACAATGCCGCTGCGCCGGCCGAGCAGGGTGACTGGCCGGCTTTCGTCAACGGCTTCATCGAAGCGAGCTTCAAGGCCAATCCTGGTTTCGGCGTTCAGCAGGGCCGGCACGAATACGACGGGCAGATCGCCGATTTATCGCAGGCCGGGATCGCGGCGGAAGTCGACCGGCTCAAAAAGGCGATCGCCGACGCCGAGGCCTTTAGCGACGACAAGCTCAATCCGGAACAGAAGTACCAGCGCGATTATCTCGTTGCAGTGGCGAAGGGACAATTGTTCTGGATCGACCCGGCCGGAGCGGACCAGCTGCACCACAATCCGGCGGCCTATCTCGGGTTCCTCGACCCGTCGGTCTACATCACGGTGCCTTACGCGCCGAAAGAGCAGAAGCTGAAGGCGTACATCAAGTTCCTTCAGAATGTGCCGCGCGCCGTCGAGCAGATGCGCGCCAACATCCAGACCCCGATGGCGACCAGCTTCGTCGAATATGGCAAGAACGCGTTCGGCGGCTTCGTCACTTATTATCCGGGCGACGGAATGGCGGCGTGGAAGGGCGTCGGGACTCCCGAGGACCAGAAGGCGCTCAAGGCTGCGACGGACAATGCCGTAAAAGCGATGCAGGACACGACCGCCTGGGTCGAAAGCCAGCGCGCCGCGTCCAAGCCGAACTTCGCGCTCGGCAAGGAGAAGTTCCAGCGCATGCTCGCCGACACCGAGATGGTGACGACCCCGGTCGAGCAGCTCGAGCAGATCGGACGCGCCGACCTCGCGTCCAACCAGAAGCTGCTGGGCGAGGC
>JBKPKF010000110.1:0-2104 GCA_046730995.1 Pseudomonadota bacterium | reverse complement strand
AGCGGATCGGCGCCGAAGGCCTCAATCCGGCCGATTACGATCCTGACGGGCTGATGGCGGCACTGGCATCGGGCGACCCTGTCCGCATGTCGGCTGAGGCAACCGACCGGTTCAACCGGGTTTCGTCGGATCTCGCGCTTGGCCATGTCAAGCGCTCGGCGAGGATCGACTGGTTCGTGGCGGACCCCGATCTCGATGCCGCCAAGCAGGATGCCTTGCTCCGCTCCGCGCTCGCTCAACGCAATATAACCGGCGCGCTGACCGGCCTTCTCCCGACACATCCGCAATATGCCGCCCTGAAGGTCGCGCTGAGCGCGACGCCCACGACGGACACAGCCAAGATCGACCGAATCAAGCTCAACCTGGACCGCTGGCGCTGGCTGCCGCGCGACCTCGGTCAGAAGTACATCATCGTCAACGTGCCGGGATTCCACGCGACGCTGGTCGAAAACGGGGTGAACCGCTGGAAGCAGCGGGCGATAGCAGGCAAGCTCTCGACTCCCACTCCCCAGCTTTCGGCGACAGCGGTCGGAGTGATCCTTAATCCCTGGTGGGAGGTGCCCAAGAGCATCGAGAAGGAAGCCGCGGGCAAGAAGGGCTTTGTCCCGTTCAAGGGGCCGGACGGCAAGATCCTGCGCTGGCGCCAGCCGCCGGGGCCGACCAACGCACTCGGCCAGATCAAGTTCGTCATGCCCAATTCCAAGGCGATCTATCTTCACGACACCAATGCGCGGAGCCGGTTCAACGCCGACACCCGCGCCCTCAGCCACGGCTGCGTTCGGACTCAGCACATCCTGGACCTCGCGACCGAGCTTTTGGGAGATGACGCCGGCGAGTGGACCCCGGATAAGGTCCAGGCCGCGCTCGAGAGCAAGAAGACCGTGCAGGCGAACTTCGTGAAGCCGCTTCCGGTTTACATCGTTTATTTCAGCTCGGCCGCGCTGCTCGATGGCCGAATCGTCCAGTACAACGATTTGTACGGCCGCGACGGCAAGGCGATGAAGGCGCTGATGATGAAGGACGGCGGCGCGAGCCTGACGCCTCCCAAGCCCAAGCCTCAGCCGAAGCCCGACCAGGTCGCGACACGCTAAGCGCGCCGCCGCGCGGGCATTAAATTTTTGTGAGTCTGCTGGACTCTAATCGAATCTTGGCCGACAGTCCGCCCCGCGAAACAAGGGGAGTTTATCATGAGGATGTTTCGCCTTCTAGCGGCAACGGCAATGCTCATCCCGATTGTTCCTGCCACTCCCGCGATGGCCGAACCGCCGACATCGGACAACTCTTTCTGCCTGGTCTTCGGCGGGATGGAGATTTGCTACTTCGAGACGCGCGCGCAATGCCAATATAACCGGGCCAAAGAGGCCAACACGTTTCGGGATGAACGCCTCACGGTCGAGCAATGCCGTCCATCTGACGACCCACTGACCCTGGGCGCGGAATGGGAGTTTTTTGCGACCTTTTTCTAGGGGCTCGTCCTGCCCGTTGCGGGCATTCGGCGTTTACTCTTCTGGAAGCACCGACATGGTACGCCATCGCCGAAGGCGAGATGACGATGGCCGTTCCCACCCCTGAAGACCGCCGCCTTTATCCGCGCGTCCCGGTGGCGTTACCGGCCTTTCTTCAGGTCAAGAAGGAGCGTCACTCTGTCCAGCTTCTCGACCTATCCGCCGGCGGTGCGAAGGTGAATAGCCCGGCAAGCCTTTCCATCGGGACGGCTGTGACATTGGACTGCGGAACGCTTGGCCGTGCGGCGGTCGTCAGGTGGCAAAACGGCGGACTGCTGGGACTTCGCTTCGACAGCGAGCTGGATGGCCGGGAGGTTTCCGACCTCATCGAGCGATCGAAGGCGCTCGCAGCCTGGATGAAGACGCGGGATTGAAGCGCGCTTCGCGCCGCTTCATGCCTCTGTGGAAAGTCGCTTACGCGAGCTTGTCGGCGTAAATCATCCGTCCGCCGGCGAGGCGGCGCATGACGGCATATTGGTTCTCGCGCGACATCGCGAAACAGCCTTCGGAGCGGCCGAGCTTGCCGTGGAGCGGGATCATGTCGTCCTCGGCATACCAGGCGTTGTGGATGACGATTGCGCGAGGCTCGGCATTGCAGT
>JBKPKF010000109.1:0-2078 GCA_046730995.1 Pseudomonadota bacterium | reverse complement strand
GAGAGGATCCCGGACGTCTGGCTGGCGTTCGCGCCCGTCAAGCGCGCCCAGACGGATTGGCTGGTGGAAAAAGCGACCGAGCTCGGCGTGGCGCGGCTGATGCCCGTCATCACTCAGCGGACGGTCGCCGAGCGGGTCAAGCTGGCCAGGCTCGAGGCCATTGCGATCGAAGCGGCAGAGCAATGCGGACGCACCGTGCTGCCCGAAATCGCCGAACCGGTGCCACTCGCTCGCTTGCTTGGTGAGCGCGATTCCGCGCGAACCCTCTACTTCGCTGACGAAGGCGGCGGCCAACCCGCTGCCGAGGCATTTAAGCCCGGGCCTTCGCTGATCCTGACCGGCCCCGAGGGCGGCTTCACGGAAGAGGAGCGGAGCGCGGTGAGAGACTCGGCCAATGCGACCCCAATCTCGCTAGGACCCCGCATCCTCCGCGCCGAGACCGCTGCGCTTGCGGCCCTTGCCGCCTGGATGTCAGCCGTGGGCGACTGGCGGTAAGGCGAGGAACGGCCTCCTCACCCAAACGGTTGTTCCAGCGATTGTTGGAGAGGATCAATGACCGAGCCCCTGATCACCGTCGAGACGACGGTCAAAGCCGACGCTTCGGCGGTTTGGGACACGCTGACCCAGAAGAAGTCGGCGATGTTCCTTGGCGCTGACGTCGATACCGACTGGCGCGAAGGATCGCCGATGAAGCTGTCGGGCGAGTTCCACGGAAAAGCATTCCACGACCATGGCGAAATCCGGGCCGCGGAGCCGATGCGGCACCTCGCGTTCACGCATTTCAGCGGAAACCAGGCCGAGAACGGCAATCTCGTCGACATCCGGCTGGAGCCGAACGGAGACAGCACCAAAATCCGTCTTAGCCAGACGCCGTTGAGCGGCGAGCGGCCGGGTGAGGCGAAGATCGCCGAGTTTCGCAAGAATTGGGGAATGATGCTCAACGCTCTGAAGCAGGAAGCTGAGCAGAAGTCCGTTACTCCAGCTTAGGCTGCCGTTCGCCTTTTCGGCTCATAAGGCGGAAGTGCTGGCGTCGTTACGGGGCCGCCGCTAAGCGCCGCCGCGCATGACGCAACGTACGGAAACCAGCGAAGGCCCGCCGATCGAGAGCCGCGCCGACCTGTTGTCGGTGTTCGAAGGCGGCGAAAAGCCGAGCGGGCAGTGGCGCATCGGCACCGAGCACGAGAAGTTCGTTTACCGCTGCGCCGACCGTGGCGCACCGTCGTACGAAGAGCGGGGCGGAATCCGCGACCTGCTGATGGGCCTCACCGAGTTCGGCTGGGAGCCGGTAACCGAAGGCGGCAACGTCATCGCGCTCAAGGGCGCGGACGGCGCCGTCAGCCTGGAGCCCGCTGGCCAGTTCGAGCTTTCCGGAGCGCCGCTCGAGAATCTCCACCAGAGCTGCGCCGAGGCCGCGCGGCACCTCGGCCAGTGCAAGATGATCGGCGACCGCCTGGGTCTCGGTTTCCTCGGCACCGGAATGTGGCCGGACAAGGCGCGTTCCGACCTGCCGGTCATGCCCAAGGGCCGCTATGCGATCATGCTCAATTACATGCCCAAAGTCGGTAGCCTGGGCCTCGACATGATGCTCCGCACCTGCACGATCCAGGTGAATCTCGATTACTCATCCGAAGCCGACATGGTGAAGAAGTTCCGAGTCGGGCTTGCGCTCCAGCCTGTAGCGACGGCGCTCTTCGCCAATTCCCCCTTTATCGAAGGCAAGCCCAACGGCTTCAAAAGCTTCCGAAGCCACATTTGGGAAGATACCGACCCCGATCGGACCGGAATGCTGCCGTTCGTTTTCGAAGAGGGCTTCGGCTACGAACGATATTGCGATTATGCGCTGGACGTGCCGATGTACTTCATATTCCGGCAGGGCAAATATATCGACGTTGCGGGCCGTAGTTTCCACGATTTCCTCGACGGAAAGCTGCCCGAGCTCCCCGGCGAGAAGCCGCGGCTGACCGACTGGACCGATCATCTTTCGACCGCTTTCCCCGAGGTCCGACTGAAAAGCTTCCTCGAGATGCGCGGAGCGGACGGCGGACGATGGAGCCGCATCTGCGGACTTCCGGCTCTAT
>JBKPKF010000108.1:0-6804 GCA_046730995.1 Pseudomonadota bacterium | reverse complement strand
GATTGGCTGACAACCAACATGCAGGACGATCTGTCGCGCGTGCCTGGGGTCGGCGACGTCAACGTGTTCGGCTCGTCCTATGCGATGCGTATCTGGCTCGACCCGCACAAGCTCGCGGGCTTCAACCTGATGCCGAGCGACGTCGTCACCGCCGTCCAGAACCAGAATACCGAGGTCGCCGCCGGCGAGGTCGGCGGTCTGCCCCAGCCCGAGGGGCAGATGCTCAACGCCACCGTGACCGCTCAGTCGCGGTTTCAAACCGCCGACCAGTTCCGCAACATTATCGTCAAGGCCGATCCGACTGGCGCTCGAGTGCTGCTCGGCGACGTCGCTCGGGTCGAACTGGGTGCGGACAATTACGCCGCGAGGATCCGCGCCAACGGACATCCGGGCGCGGGCATCGGCATTTCGCTGGAGCCCGGAGCCAACGCGCTGCGAACCGCGCAGCTGGTCAAGTCGAAGGTCGCGGAAATCGCGCCGCGGATGCCGGCGGGCTACAATTATGCCTACGCCAACGACACCAGCGATTTCATCAAGCTCAGCATCTACGAAGTGCTGAAGACCCTGATCGAGGCGATCATCCTCGTCGTCCTCGTGATTTTCGTCTTCCTCCAGAGCTGGCGAGCGACGCTTATCCCGTTCATCGCCGTTCCAGTGGTCCTCTTGGGCACGTTCGCCATCCTCTACGGGCTCGGATTCTCGATCAACACGATGACCTTGTTCGGGCTGGTGCTCGCGACGGGCTTGCTCGTCGACGACGCCATCGTCGTGGTCGAAAACGTCGAACGGCTGATGCACGAGAATCCCGGCATGACTCCGCGGGAGGCGACCATCAAATCGATGGGCCAAATCCAAATGGCGCTGATCGGCATCGCCCTGAGCCTTTCTGCCGTCTTCCTGCCCATGGTCTTCTTCGGCGGTTCGACAGGAGTCATCTACCGGCAATTCTCGGCAACCATCGTGTCCGCGATGGTCTTGTCGATCTTCATCGCCCTGACCTTGAGTCCCGCCATCGCGGCGAACCTGTTGAGACGAACGCATGCGACCGTCGACGAAACCTGGCTCGGCCGGCGAGCGCCGCGGTCCGCGCAGACGATCGAGCGCGGCCGTCTCAAGTTCAACGAGAGTTTCGATCGGCTGGTCCATTGGTATGTCGGGACGGTGGGCCGGGTCGTCGACCGGAAGTGGCTCTTCCTCGGCATCTACGGGGCCGTTTGTGCGCTGTTGATCCTGTTGTTCTTCCGGCTTCCGACTGGGTTCCTCCCAACCGAAGACCAGGGCGCCGCCTTCATCCAGTTCCGCTTGCCGGCGGGCGCGACCCAGGTTCGCACCATCGAGGCGCAGCGAAGGATAGAGGGGTATTTCTTGCGCGGGGAAGAGAAGCGCAACGTGAAAACCTACTTCACAGTGGCGGGCGGCGGACAAGGCGCGGCGGGCCAGAACACCGGGCAAGCCTTCATCAACCTCGCTGACTACGACAAAAGGACGAGCAGCAAGGATTCGGCGGATTCGATCGTCCAGCGCGCGTCGGCTGCTTTCCGCGGACTTCGCGACGCTCAGGTGTTCGCGCTCGTTCCCGGCGCGATCCGCGGCCTCGGGCAATCGAGCGGCTTCACCATGGAGCTACAGAACACCGGCGGATTGTCGCCCGAAGCATTCGCCGCGGCGCGCGACAAGCTTGTCGGGGCGGCGAACTCGGACCCGTCGCTCACATCGGTCCGGCTCAGCGAGCTGCCCGACGTCGCGAGCCTCAAGGTCGACATCAACCAGCAGCGGCTCGCCGCGCTCGGCCTCAACTCCGGCGACGTCAACAGCACAATTTCGACCGCCTGGGGCGGCCGGTACGTCAACGATTTCGTCGATCGCGGCCGGGTGAAGCGCGTATACGTTCAGGGCGACGCGCCCTACCGCGCCGATCCCGACAACATCGGCCAATGGTACGTGCGTAACAACCAGGACGGAATGGTACCTTTCTCATCCTTCTCGCAGAGCGACTGGATGACGACGCCCACGAGCCTGTCGAGGTTCAACGGCTATCCATCGTATGAGCTTCAGGGACAGGGTGCCCCAGGGATCAGTTCCGGCCAGGCGATGAACACGATCGAAAAGCTCGCCTCACAAATTCCGGGAATCGGCGTCGCCTGGGCCGGGCAATCCTACCAGGAGCGGCTGTCGTCGGGCCAGGCGCCGATCCTCTATGCGGTCGCCTTGATCGTCGTTTTCCTGTGCCTCGCGGCGCTTTACGAGAGCTGGTCGATCCCGGTCGCGGTGCTGCTCGTCATTCCTCTCGGCCTCGTCGGCTCGATCTTCTTCGTGACCCTCCGCGGGCTGCAAAACGACGTCTATCTGCAAGTCGGGCTGATCACGACGATGGGACTCAGCGCCAAGAATGCGATCCTGATGGTTGAATTCGCCGAGCGGGCCGAGCGTGAGGGCAAGCGCGTGATCGACGCGGCGATCGAGGCAGCGCGGATTCGACTGCGTCCGATCCTGATGACGAGCTTCGCCTTCATTTTCGGCGTTCTCCCCCTTGCCCTGTCCAGCGGCGCCGGAGCGAACAGCCGGATTGCCATCGGAACCGCCGTGATCGGCGGGATGCTTACCGCCACGATCCTCGCGATCTTCTACATTCCCTTGTTCTTCGTCCTTGTGCGCCGAAGCGTCCGGGACGGGATGGCAAAGCTGCGCGCAAGGATGAAACAGCGGGCGGCGCGCGCATGAAGCGCCTGGCTGCAGCGCTGGGCCTGTTGGCGACGAGCTGCATGTCGCTGGAACCGCATTACGTACGTCCAAGCCCGGCGATCCCGGCTTCCTGGCCGACCGGAGACGCGTACCTAAGGCAGAGCGAGGCGGCACTCCCGGCCGTTACCTATCGCGACATTTTCCGCGACCCACGGCTTCAAGCGCTGATCGGGCAAGCACTCACCAACAACCGCGACCTGATGGTCGCGGCCGCGAACATCGCCGCCGCGCGGGCCCAATATCGTATCCAGCGCGCAAATCAGTTTCCCACCGTCAATGCTGCCGCGGGCGTCACGGCGACCGGCGAAAAGGGCTCGGGCGTGGATGCCGACTATCAAGCCGGCCTCAGCATCCCGTCATTCGAGCTCGACCTGTTCGGGCGGCTACGCTCGCTTAGCCACGTGCAGCTCCAGAGATATTTCGCGAGCGAGGCAGCGGCGCGCTCGACGCGGCTTGCGCTCGTTTCGGACATTGCCCGCGCTTGGCTCACCTACGCATCGGATTCGAGCCTGCTGCTGATTTCGCGGCAAACCGCGGCGAATGCCGAAAAGAGCGTCCGACTTACGAACGCCCGGCTCAAGGGTGGAATCGCTCCGCGCACTGATCTACGCCAGGCGGAAGAAGTGCTTACGGCAGCTGAAGCCGACCTTGCCCGCCAGCGAACCGCCCTCGCCCAGGACGTGAACCTGCTGCAGCTGTTGGTCGGGGCTCCGATCCCCAGCAAATTGCTTCCCGGCTCGATCGACGAGGCGGCGCCGACCGTCGCCGAACTTCCGGCCGGCCTCGATTCCTACGTCTTGCTGCGCCGCCCGGACGTACTCGAGGCCGAATATCAGCTGCGTGCCGCGAACGCGCAGATCGGTGCGGCGCGCGCGGCATTGTTTCCGCGAATTTCGCTAACCGGCCTGCTCGGATTCGCGAGCAGCGCGCTCGCCACGCTGTTCACCGGTGGATCGTTTGGTTGGCAAGCATCGGCCGACGCCACCTACCCGATCTTCAACGCGGGCGCAGGGCGCGCCAACGTGCGCCTGACCGAAGCGCAACGCGCGGCCGCCGTTGCGACCTACCAGAAGACGATTCAGACCGCCTTTCGTGAAGTCGCCGACGCCTTGGCCCGACGCGGCACGATCGAAGACGAACTTTCCGCCCGGCAGCGGCAGCAAGCAGCCGCGGCGGACGTCTATCTGCTGACCGAGGCGCGCTACAAGAATGGGATCGACAGCTTTTTGAACAGCCTGGATGCTCAGCGATCCTTTTATTCGGCCCAACAAATCATGGTGCAGGCGAAGCTTGCGGCCGCGCAGAATCGGGTCGATCTTTATCAGTCCCTCGGCGGGGATTCTTTCCTCGAACCGCCAGGGATGCGAGCGCTCAGCTGACCGGGATTGCGAGCGGATTATGCCGCTCCGGTTTGGGCGCAAGCAGCCCGAACTGAGCGGCGAAGATCAGCGACGCTCCGGCGGCTATTGCGATACCGTAAGGTATGCCTTTGCTCTGGTATCTCTTGCCCAATCGCACACCCTGCCCAACGCGGACTGTGATGTAGATGATCGCCAATATGCCGCCGGCGATGAGCGAGCTTGCGAGCAGCCACAATCCGTCGCTGATGTTCACCCATAGGCCGAGGCATGCCAACAGCTTGACGTCTCCGCCGCCCATCTTGCCCGCAGCGAACAGGGGCACGCCCGCAGCGAGCAAGGCCAGGAACACCACCACATTTTGCCACAAACTGAGCGGAAAACCGTTCAAGCCCATCGCGATCAAGGCTGTTATGAGCACGGCCAGGCAGGTGATGTTGGAAATCTTCAGCCGAATGAAATCCTCGATCGCGGCAGCAACTAGCGCGGCAAAGAGCAAAAACACGAGCCAGCTTGGCGAATTGGGTATGAGGTTCATTGGCTATTCGCCGCTTTCAGGTTGTTCGCCGCCCGATCGTACCAGCTTTCACTCGCGTCCAAAGCCTGGGCGAATGCGGCGATGGCGCGCTGCTTGTCGCCAAGCAGAAGGGCCGCGACCCCGGCGTCGTTGAGTCGCGCTGCCCAGGCCCGATCATCTTCGCCGGCTTTGCGTCCCGGCAGGTCGCTCGCCAGCGCCGCGCGAGCAAGCTCCAGATTGTTGGCGATCCGTGGCGATTTCGGGTCTTTTGCCGAAGCTTTCTCGAAGAACTCGACCGCTTTGGTCCAGTCGCCGCGAAGAAGTTGAGACCAGCCTTGATTGTTGAGAATATCCGCCTGGTCGGGCGCGAGCGCCGCGGCTTTTGCGTAGGCCATGTCGGCTCCCGGCCAATCGCGCTGCAAGTCGGCGGCGACGCCGCGTGCGTTCCAGGCACGCCAGGAGGGATTTCGCGATTTCGTTGCGCGTTCGATGTAACCGGCCGCCAAGGCGGCATTTCCGAGCCTGAGAGCCGCGATTCCGGCGCGCTCGGCCAACATCGGATCGTCCGGCGCGATAGCGAGGAGTTGCTGGTAGCGGACCAGTGCCTCGGCATTCTTGCCCTGCGCGAAGGCCAGATTCGCGAGGATCAGGTCGACCTGCGCACCCTTTAGGCCCAAGGCCATCGCCCGGCCGATCATCAGCTGCGCCTGTTCAAGGCGGCCTGCGCGAATGGCTTGTTCGATATCGCCCAGCGCGGGCGGCGGCAGCTGGACAGCCGGGCTCGCCACCGCAACTTCCATCGCGAACAGGATCGGAAAGATCATCCTCGGGTTGGCGCAGCCCTCAAGCCCGCGGCGTCGCGTCCAAGAAGGATGACGAATACCTCGCTCGAGTTCGTCGGCTGAGCCCGGAAACCGAACTGCGCCGCGAGACTGCGTCCGAGCATTGGCCGCATCGCAGGATAGAGCACGATACTGCGCTCGCGAGTTTGGTTCGCGTTCCCAATTTCGATCTTCCGCCACCCCCGATCGAGCAAATAGCTGCGGTTGCGAGCGGCAAGGCCCTGGACCCGCGCGGCATTTAGCAGCCGGATGTTGGGCCGCAGGGCCGCCGTCGTCACCGGAACCCAGCGTACCGTCAGCTTTTGGGGCGTTCGGGCCACGACCTGGCCTCGCCATGTGGGCGCGCCACCGGTTAACAGCGCGACCTCTCCGAGCGACAGGCGCTCCAGGCGTGGACCGATCCGGGATGTCAGGCCAGCTACGACATTCACATTGGCTTGATCATGGAGTCGAGGCGCCGGGATCATCGCCGGCACAGGCTCGTCTGGCACAGCCAGAACCGGAGCGAGTTGTCCGACCGGCAAAGGATTGAGCCGCGGCGATAGGCCGGCAACGACATTGACCCTCGCCCGATCGGTCAGTCGGGGTCCCGGGATCATCGCCGGCACCGGCTCGGCAGGCGCAGCGATGACCGGCGCAAGCTGGCCAACCGAAATGGCCTTGAGCTTGGGCGCAACGCCAACGAGCACGTTGACCTGCTGCCTGTCCGCCAGGTTCGGAGCCGGGATTGCCGTCTCCGGTTGTTCCGCGGCTTTCGTCATCCCCGCAACCGCGGCAGGCGTGCTCGAAACCAGTTTCGGCGCGGGAATCGCGACGGTCACGGTCTGGGCCGGCGCCAATGATGCGATCGGAATTACTGGCGCGAGGTCAGCCTGCGCCTGGTCCAGCGCTGCGGATGCGGAGGCGAGCTGCGCGATTTCACCGCGGACTTCCGCGGCCGCGTCGAGCTTCCCCTGTTGATCGAGCGCGCCGGCAAGCCTGGCGAGCAGCGTCGCGTTATGCGGGGCGAGAGCAAGCGCTGCCTGGTACTTCATTTCAGCCAGGTCGTAACGCCGCATCGCCTCATAACATGCCGCCATTCCGGCGAATGCTTCGGCATTGTCGGGATAATCTCGAGCGACCTTGCGGAACCCCTCGAGCGCTAGCCCGACGTTGCCCAGCGCGAGCTGCCCTTTCGCATCGGCGAGTCGATCGCTCCCGGGCCTCAACTTGGACCCCGGATCCGCAATCGGTCTTATCTCGACGGCATTTGGCGCGGCTGCGCATCCAGCCGCGGCGAAGCTCACCGCAACCAGCAGACCTTTGAACACCCCGTTCATGGGCAACCCCCTCCGTGAAGTGCCGG
>JBKPKF010000107.1:0-3776 GCA_046730995.1 Pseudomonadota bacterium | reverse complement strand
GCTTCCAGCCGATCGAGGGGCGAGCCGAGCAGGAGTTGGTTCGGCGCACGCTGGCCGACCTGATGGCGAATGCCGAGGCCACCTCCGATGAGCAGCTGATCCGGGATGTCCAATGCCTCAGCCGACGCCTCGGAGAGGCGGGCGCGGTCGAATATCTCCAGGCTTGCGCCCAAAAATCAGAAGCCGTGGCGGCCCTGGGCCCGCCGAACGAAATCGAGTCTTGGGTCCGCCAACTGCTGAACCTGCCCGAGGGATCAACCGACGATTATATCGCGGCGCAGTGTGGGGACGAAGGGTTCGACTGCGACCTTCTCCGTGCTGTCGCCCAAGCGAACCGGAAATGGGGCGCAGCAACGGGCTTAGGCCACGCCGAAGTGATCGAAGATTGGCTCGCGCTGACCCCGATCGAGCGTGCAGCAGGGCTGCTGCAATTGCGCAAGGTCGTGCTGACCGACAAGGGCACTCCTCGTGTCTCCTCCGGCCAGACAAAGGCCGAGCCGCACTACGAATCCCACGCCGGTCGCCTGGCATACCTGATCGGCGAGCTCTTACGGCTCCAGAACGGCGCCCGGCTTGCTTCTGACATCGCCGCCGGGCTTCGCGCGGGACGGGCATTCGCCGCTGCCTACACCAATGCGAAGCGAGCCGCGGGGGTCGCCGATTTCAACGATTTGATCAATTGGACCAGGCACCTTCTCGACCGGCCCGGAATGGGCGATTGGGTCCGCTACAAGCTCGACCGGCGCATCGACCATGTGCTGGTCGATGAAGCGCAGGACACCAATCCGGCTCAATGGGAAATCATTGAGAAGCTCGTCGACGAGTTTTTCAGCGGTTCGAGCGAGGCTGAGGAGCGTCACCGGACCCTGTTCATGGTGGGCGACTTCAAGCAGGCGATCTACGGCTTCCAGGGAACGAAGCCCGAGCGGTTTCGCGAGGCGCGCGACCGGTTTCGGCGCAAAGCAGAATCCCTTCGCGAAGGCGACGACCTGTTCACGTACCAACGGCGCGCGCGCGAATTCCGTGACTTGTCGATCGCGGCGAGTTTTCGCTCGGCACAGCCGCTGCTGGACGTCGTCGACTCAGTGATCGCAACCATGGGCCACCAGGCGCTTGCCCTGTCCGAACCACCGCCTCGGCACGTCGCCCATCATCAGGATCGGCCCGGAGAGGTCGAGCTTTGGCAGCCGTTTGCGATTCCGGATTTCGGCGATGATTCCGAAGAAGGCGAAGAGCGCTGGATCAGCATCCGTGATCGCCAATATGCGGAGCATCTTGCCGAGCGGATCAAAACGATGCTCGACGATGCGCCCGTGCTCGCCTCGACGGGGCGCCCGCTGGCCGCTGGCGACATACTCGTGCTCGTTCGCAGCCGCGGTGAGCTTGCCTCGCTGATCGTCGCTCGCCTGTACTCGGCAGGAGTGCCCGTTGCGGGGGTCGACCGCCTTCATCTCCACGAGCCGCTTGCGGTCCAGGACCTGCTTGCCGCAGTCCGGTTCGCCGTCCAGCCCAACGACGATCTCAGCTTGGCCTGCCTCCTGGTTTCGCCGCTCATTGGCTGGGACCAGGATCAGCTTCGAGCCCTCGCATATGACCGAAAGGGTTCGCTGTGGCGGGCGCTTCGAAGTCGCCGTGAGGAATTCGAGGAGGCGCATGATGCCTTGGCCGAATTGCTGCGGATCGCCGACTTCACATCGCCGTCGCGGTTCCTCCAAACTGTTCTCAGCGGCCCGATGCAGGGCAGGCGAAAACTCTATTCGCGGCTCGGAATGGCCGCGCGCGACCCGATCGACGAGCTTATGAACAGCGCACTGGATTTCGAGCGGACCGAGATCGCCTCACTCGATCGCTTCCTTGCCTGGTTCTCCCGCGGTACCGTCGACGTTCAGCGCGATCCTGGCCAGCCCGCGAACGAGGTCCGGGTGATGACGGTGCATGGGGCGAAGGGCCTCGAAGCGCCGGTCGTGATCCTGGCCGATGCGACAGCGGACCCCGCGCGGTTAGGACGGCGGCCAATCACCATCGATTTCGAGATTTCCGGTATCGGCACTGCACCGCTCTTGCGGCCGAAAAAGGAGGAACGCGGGCCGCCGCTCGAAGAACTCATGCTCGCCGAAGAGAAGCGCGACCTCGAGGAACATATGCGGCTGCTTTATGTCGCTCTCACTCGTGCGGCGGACCGGCTGATTGTAAGCGGGGTCCAACCGCGCGAGAAAAAAGACGGATCGGATCCGCGTCCCGCGAACAGCTGGCATCTGATCGTCCAACAGGCGCTGACTGCCGTCGGCGCCGAGCCGACCGCGGCCGGAGCGTTGCGTTACGGCTCGGCTGTGGCTGCGCGGGCCAGGAAAGTCAGGGCAAAGACTGAACTACCGGCCGTCCCAGTCCCCGATTGGGCAACCCGGCCCGCGCCCCCTGAGGAGCGGCCGCCGCGTCCGCTCGCACCTTCTGCAATCGCCGTGGACGACGAAGTCGCCGCTCCGCCGAGCGAAGCCATGCGCGCAGCCGCGAGGCGCGGGTCGCTGATTCACCAGCTTCTGGAACGGTTGGTTCCCGTAGCGGCCGAGCATCGCTTCGACCGCGCTCTGGAATGGCTCGAGGCGTCCGCCGGGCTCAGGAATGCCGACGAGCGAATGGACATTGCCGACCAGGTATGCGGAGTGTTGTCTAATCCGGGTTTCGAATCCCTCTTCGGTCGCGGTTCGCTCGCGGAGGCGCCGCTGGTCGCGACTCTTCCTGACGGCCGGGTGGTTGCAGGGACGGTTGATCGGCTGCTTGTGGAGGAACATCGGGTGTCGGTCGTCGACTTCAAAACCGGGCGCGTCCCCGAAACAGCGGAAGCGGTCCCGGCTTCGCATCTTGCGCAAATGACGGCCTACTCCGATGCGCTCAAAGTCATTTTCCCGGGCCGCACGGTCAATGCGGCGTTGCTCTACACAAGCGGCCCGAAACTCATCGAAGTCATGCCTTGAGCGGTGTGGAACGAACGCCCATATGCCCGTTAACTTTTGAAACCCGCAGGAGAGTCGCCGTCATGGCCACCAAGACTGTCACCGACCAGAGCTTTTCAACCGATGTTTTGGGTGCCGAGGGGCCGGTGCTGGTCGATTTCTGGGCCGAATGGTGCGGTCCGTGCCGGATCATCGCTCCCGCGCTTGAGGAGATTTCCTCCGAGCTCGGCGACAAAGTGACGATTGCCAAGCTCAACATCGACGAAAACCCCGACACGCCCGGCCGCTACGGCGTTCGCGGGATTCCGACCATGCTCCTGTTCAAGGGCGGCCAGCCCGTCGCGCAGAAAGTCGGCGCGGCCCCGCGCAGCCAGATCCAGCAGTGGCTGGAATCGGCTCTCGACAACAACTTAGCAGCCTGATCTCACGCCGGATCGTAAGGAAGGTCGAGCGCTTCGGCGACGGCCTGGTGGCGAATCTTGCCGCCCGAGACATTGAGTCCCGCCGCAAGGTGCGGATCCCGGCGCATCGCCTCTTCGGCGCTGAGACTGGCGATCTTCAATGCGAAAGGCAGAGTGGCATTATTGAGGGCGAAGGCGCTGGTTCGGGCGACCGCGCCTGGCATGTTCGCCACGCAATAATGGATGATGCCGTCGACCTCGTACACTGGATCGGCGTGCGTCGTAGCGTGCGAGGTTTCGAAGCAGCCGCCCTGGTCGATCGCGATATCGACGAGCACTGAGCCGCGCTTCATCGTCTTCAACATGTCCCGAGTGACGAGCTTGGGCGCCGCCGCGCCCGGCACCAGCACTGCGCCGATCACCA
>JBKPKF010000106.1:0-1204 GCA_046730995.1 Pseudomonadota bacterium | reverse complement strand
GCGGTGTAGAAATTGCCGATCTCGATATAGCTGTCGGGACGCACCGGATGCGCGAGCGGTCCGGCGTCCTCGGGAAATTGCGCGGCCCGGAGCACGCGCACGTCTTCGATGCGCTTGACCGGAGCGCTTCCGATATCGGCCGAGAAGCTCTGGTCGCGGAAGACTGTGAAGCCCTCCTTCAGCGAGAGCTGGAACCAGTCGCGGCAGGTGACCCGGTCGCCCGACCAATTGTGGAAATATTCGTGAGCGACGACCCGGGCGATATTGTCGAAATCGCCATCGGTGGCGGTGTCCTGGTCCGCGAGCACGTAGGCCGAGTTGAAGATGTTGAGGCTCTTGTTCTCCATCGCGCCCATGTTGAAGTCGGAAACGGCGACGATGTTGAACTGGTCGAGGTCATATTCGCGGCCGTAGACTTCCTCGTCCCACGCCATGGCGAGCTTCAAACTGTCCATGGCATGCTGGGTCCTGGGGAGATCCGCCTCCCGCACCCAGATTGCGAGATCGACCGTGCGCCCGGACATCGTAGTGAAGCGCTCGCGGTTGGCTTTCAGGTCGCCGGCGACGAGCGCGAACAGGTAGCAGGGCTTGGGGAACGGATCCTCCCACTCGGCCCAGTGGCGGCCGCCGGCTCCGTCACCCTTCGCGACGCGATTGCCGTTGGACAGCAGGATCGGGAACGATTTGGCGTCGCCTTCCATGCGGACCCGATATTTGGACAGGACGTCGGGGCGATCGGGGAAGAAAGTGATTCGGCGGAAACCTTCGGCCTCGCATTGGGTGCAGAGCATCCCGCCGGACGCGTAAAGACCCATGAGCTTGGTGTTGCCGGCGGGGCTGATCTCGACCTCGGTTTCCACCGTGGCCCGGGGACTTGAGAGGTCGATCACGAGCTGCGGACCATCCAGGCGATAATCGGCATCGGCGCCGTCGACCTGGACTTTCAGCGGCTTGATCTCGTCGCCGTCGAGCCGCAGCGGACGATCATGATCGCCGTTTCGCTCGATCTTCAGGGTCGCGCGGACGCGGGTTCGCTCTGGATCGAGGTCGAAGTCGAGGCGGATCTCGGGGACCAGCCAGTCCGGCGGGCGATAATCCTCGCGCCGGATCGCGGTGTGGGTTGGAGCAGGTGGAGCTTCAGTGTCTGGGATGGTGCGTACGTCGGCCATAAGCGGGGGGTCTTAAGCGGCGTCGGGCGAAGTCA
>JBKPKF010000105.1:0-10937 GCA_046730995.1 Pseudomonadota bacterium | reverse complement strand
TCCCGACGTGCGCGGCCCGATGATCATCGAGCGAACGAGCCAGGGACTTCGAGCCGACATTGCCGGCCGGACCGCCGACGTGACCCGGAAGGGGCAAGAGCTTTCGTTCGAGCTGCCGGGCGGCGAAGGGAGCTTCAGCGGTCGCTTCGAGGGCCCGAACATCATCCGCGGCCACTGGATTCGGGGCCTGACCCCGATTTCATACGGGCGCAGCGCTTCGCCGGTCGCGCTGAAATCCGTCGGTCCGGGACGCTGGTCCGGGACGGTCGATCCGGGCGAGGAGGAATTCTCCTTTTACATTTTCGCCCGCAAGAACGCCGACGGTTCATACGCGGCTGTACTGCGCAACCCCGAGTTCGATCTTGGCAACCAGCGCGGCGCGCGCAGGCTCGTCAGGAAGGGCGATGCCGTGCAGCTCATGGCAGCCCGCGGCGATGCTCCGGAGCGAGCGCTGGCGTCGGGCCGCATCGAGCCGGACATGAACGGCTTCTCGATGACCTTTCCGAGCCGCGGCGGCACCTACGACTTTGCGCGCGGTGACGGCGCGAGCGTGGTTTATCCGCGGCCCCGCCCTGGCGAGCCGTATCGCTACGTGCCGCCTCCAGCGACCGGTGACGGATGGCCGGTTTCGACCCTCAGGTCAGAAGGCATCGACCAGCCCGCGATGGAGCGGCTGGTCCAGTCCTTCATCGACATGAAAATGGACGAGGCGGACGCGCCCGAAATCCATGCGCTCCTCATCACCCGCCACGGCCGCCTGGTGCTCGAGGAATATTTCCACGGCTTTTCCCGCGACAAGCTCCACACGCTGCGATCGGCCGGCAAGAGCATTTCGGGAGCTGTGATCGGCGCGGCGATGCACGCCGGGGCTCCGCTCCGGCTCGACAGCCGCGTCTACCAGGTGATGAATGGCGGCACCTTTCCGCCCAGCCTCGAACCGCGCAAGCGGGCGATGACCCTCGAAAACCTGCTCACCATGTCGTCGGGACATTATTGCGACGACACGGACGACAAGGCGCCGGGCAACGAGGATTACATCAACGACGACCTGCAGCCCTCAAACGTGATCGACTATTTCATGTCGGTTCCGATGGCGACCGATCCCGGCGCGAACAGCGTCTATTGCAGCATGCAGCCACACCTGGCGCTCGCCATGCTCGGCGAAGCCACGCACCAGTCCCCGCTCCGAACCTTTGACCGGCTGGTAGCCCGGCCGATGCAGATCACGAATTATTCCTGGCCGCTGGACACGAACGGCCGTCCCTACGGCGGCGGCAGCGTCGCGCTGCGGGCGCGTGACTTCATGAAGTTCGGCCAGCTGATGCTGAACGGCGGGGTGTGGAACGGCAGGCGAATCCTCGACGCGAGCTACGCGAAGGCGGTCGCCACCCCGCAATATCACCTGCGCAACATCACCTACACCTATCTGTGGTGGGCGGAATATTATCCCTACAAGAAACGCAAGGTGCTCGGCTATTCGGCGCGCGGCGCCGGCGGCCAGATGATCTTCGTGATTCCCGAGCTTGACCTGGTGGTCACTGCGATGGGCGGGAATTATTCCAATCGCCGCGGCGGACGATATCTCAACAACTTCATCGCGACGTCGATCCTGCCCGCGGTCCGCGAACCCGGCGACGACCCTAAGGCCCCAGTCAATATTCTCGACTGGGCGTCACCATATGGCGCGTCCAAGGACGGCAGCCGTATCTCTACTTCACCCTAGCGGTTCGATGCCGCAGCGCGCCTTTGGCTGTCTTCAAGCAACGTTTCGCGAGCCGCCGCGTGCAGGCGTGCGAGGTCGACGGTGAACAGGTCGTCCGCGCTACTGAGCTGAAGCCGTTTCACCATGTCCGAGAGGACTGCGCGATTGGCGTAGCTGTGCGGTGAGGCCGGATCGTCGCCTTGATCGACGGTGAACCTCTTCAAGACCTTGTTCCTGGTCGTGTCGGCAAAGGCGAGCTCGACCAGCTTTGCGCGATATTCCAGCTCCCAGTCCTTTAGATTCTTGAATCGACCCTTGTCGGAAAAATGCTGGGTTTCATGCCCCAGGAAGCTGACCTTGAACTCTTCGCTGTCGAGGCTTTCGTACCGCGGCACTACGGCAAACAAGGCCTCTTCGGTCGCCCAGCCGCCGGTAGCCGCGCGCCCGCAGGTCGCATATTCGGACCAACCGAAACTCTTGAATCCGTCGAGATACTCAACCTTCGTCCGATATTGTCCGTCGGGCAGGTCGACCGGAACGACCTTCTCATCCTGCTTGCCCCAGATCATCAGCTCGCGGAGCAGGCCGGTGCGGCCTTGCAGCGAATGAACGCCCTCCTTCTTCAGGGCATCGGAAAGGAGCGGCTCGAGCGCGTCAAGGTCAGCTTTCTTGGGGGCCTTGAGCAGCCCCCGCAACCGCGCTTCCAGCTTCTTCTCTTCGGTCGCCCGGCGCTCCGGATGTATCATTGCCGTGTGCCAATAGTCGCGATAGATCGCCAGCGAGCGATCGGCGAGACTGGCTGAAGCGGCCGGCGCCGGACGGCTCTTGGGGCCGAAGCGATCGCGCATGCACGTCGCGGCGGCCTGATCCCGGGCCGGCAGGGTCGACAGGTCGACACCGTCGAGCGCGGCCAGCGCCTTGACCTCGTCGGCCTGGAGCGCTGCCCCCATAGCGCTGGCGAAGCTTTGCTTGGGATCCGGCGCGGCGGCCGTCGCCAAAGCCGCCGCAATCAATGCAATTCCGAAGGGCATCGTCCGCCTCCAATTCCTGAGCTCGGCGGTGGCTTAGGCGGAAATGCGGTCCTCGTTCTTGAACGGAATTGACCCACGCCGCCAAAATCCTGGCGGATGACCCGTCAAGCGAACGATCGCCCGCGTCAGGTGCGGCTGGTCGGCGAAGCCGCAGTCGGCGGCGATCGAGGCCAAGGGCGCATTGCCCTTACACAGGAGCGCAAAGGCACAATGTGCCCTCGTCTCGGCACGAAAGGCCGCGGGCGTAATCCCATAAGCCGTGCGGAAACGGCGGCTGAGGGTCTCGGGTGCGAGTCCCTTGGTGCGCGCCCAGAAATGCAGTCGTTGTTCGGAATCGCGATTGAGATCGCTCGCCAGCTCATCGGGCCAGTCATTGGCGGGTACGACGCCGGACGATGGAACGAGGGACATCGCGGCGGCGAACGGGTCGCGCTCGGCTAGACGCACGATCGCGTCCGGGTCCGCAATCCTGAAAGCGGCGGGCAACGCCCTACTCAATGGAAGAGGCAGGTTGAGGATCTCGGCGCCCCGCTCCCGGACATGATCGAGATGTGCGTCGAATTCGCGATGAACTACCACGTCCCCGGCGATAAGATCGAAACGGCCCGCTAGCCCGGCCTCCTGATAGCCTCCCGACAACACGACGGCGACATAGCCGCCACGGTGCCGGTGCCTGGCGATGCTGAGACTCGGCCCAAGCTTTTCGCGCCCGGGGCGATGGGTTCGCAACTCCGGCGAGACTTTCATCATTTGGCGACCATATGCAGGCGGCACTCCGGCCGCCATCACGATCTCATGCCTGATCGGGTCAGACCTTCTGGGCCTCCGTGAGGATCAGAGGCTCTTCACGGCCCTGTCCATCTTCGTGCTTCTCGTCGAACATGCGCTTTTCCGCGGGCTTGCGGCGGTCAAGGTGGTTCGTTTCAGCCAGGCGCAGTTCCTCGATCGTCGGCCACAGCTGCCTCAGGCCATGCGGCAAGGCATCGCAGACCTTGCGGATCTGCCCTTCGGAAATGTGTCGCGTCAGTATTCCGAAGACGCAACGGATCGCCTGCTCGGCGTTCACCGGCCGGCTGCCGCTCAGCTCTTCCGCGACTTCGGCGATGAACCCGTCGCGATTCCTGCGCTCGCCCATTCGCCCGGGCTCGAACTGGTCGTAATAGATTCCACGGATCATTAGCGGCAACTGGGCGCCGAGATGTGCGGCAAGCGGCAGCGGCAACCGGTCGCGCAGCTTGTGAAGCACCACGCAAAGCACTCTCCATGCGATATGCTTGTCCGGCCCCAGCTCGCTGCAGATCTCGTTGAGCCAGATGTGGGTCGCTTCCAGCGTTCGATCGAAGACGTCCAGGCCGTTCGCGCTCATTGCTCCGCTCCCGTTCTTGAAACCGCGCACCGACCCGCGAACGAACCGACGAGGATCATCGTTCCAGAAACAACCGTCGGCAACCCGCAGCCAAGGTGGGCGAGCTGCGCTGCCGAAGCGGGTCAACTCGTTGATTTATTTTGGGAAAATGGTGGGCGTGGCAAGGATTGAACTTGCGACCCCTGCGATGTCAACACAGTGCTCTACCACTGAGCTACACGCCCACTCTGCGAGGCATTTAGGGTTCGGATTCAGAAGGCGCAACCCGAAGAAGTCGGGGTCTAGAATCACCCGGGCACGTCCGCTTAGAGACGCCCGTGCTGGTCCTCGGTCTGGAATATCCGGTCGACCTCGAGAACCAGGTCCTTGAGGTGAAACGGCTTGGACAGGAGCTTCGCCTCGGGCGCGGTCCGTCCGGCCTGCAGGGCCACGGCCGCGAAGCCGGTAATGAACATGACCCGGATATTAGGGTCGATCGCGCTGGCTTTCTGGGCGAGTTCGATGCCGTCCATTTCGGGCATGACAATATCGGTCAGGAGCAAGTCGTACTGCTCCTTTTCGAGCAACGGCATCGCCTCGGTTCCGCAACCGACCGCCGAGACTTCATAGCCGACACGCTGCAGCGCTCGCTGCAGATATTCGCGCATCGACGTATCGTCTTCTGCCAGAAGGATTCTCGCCATGGGGCTGGACTATGCGCTGAACAAATCCGTTTTGCCAGAAGCGAATATCGCGGCCCCGCGTTGCAGCGCCTCTATGTTCGTTCTACTTTGGCACAGAAATTAACCGTGACGCCGCTCGCTCCCCCAATCATCCACCAGCCGCGCGGCGACCTTCCCGTGCTCCTGTCGGTGCCGCATTCGGGCCGCGATTACCCCGATTGGCTTGTCAGCATGGCGTCGGGCGGCCGCGCTTCGCTGACGAGCCTCGAAGACCCGCTGGTAGACCGGCTTGTCTGGCGCGCCGTCGGCCGGGGTGTCGCGGCGGTGATCGCACGAGCACCGCGCGCCGCGATCGATTGCAACCGGGCGGAGGATGAAATCGACCCCGCGGTGATCGAAGGCGGACGTCGCGACCGCCTGACGGCTCGTGCCCGCGGGGGCCTCGGGATTGTTCCCGGCCGTACCCCCCAGCACGGCTATTTATGGCGGCGGCCCGTCACCCACCGGCAGCTCAGCGACCGGCTGGAACAAGCGCACCGACCGTATCACGGAGCGGTGGCGGAGCTTCTCGAGCTCATTCTCGACCGTTTCGGTTGCGCTTTGCTGCTGGACTGCCACTCGATGCCTCCACCTCCGGCCGGGATACCGCCGATCGTCTTCGGCAATTGCCGAGAGCGGACAGCCGACCCTTGGGTGAGCGCCGAAGCCCTGCAAATCGCTCGGGACTATGGCTTCGGAGCAGGGCTCAACGACCCGTTTGCCGGCGGTCACATCATTGAACGCCACTCTGATCCCGGACGCGGCGTTCATGCTCTGCAGATCGAGATCGATCGGCGCGCCTATCTCGACCGGTCGCTGCGCGAGCCGGGCCCGGGATTCGACCGAATGTCGGGCTTCATTGAGACTCTGGCGGTGCGCCTGGGCGAAGCTCTGCTCGGCCGCCGCTTCGCGACAGCAGCCGAGTAGCAGCGTTAGGCGTCAGCGGGCGCCGGCATCGGAACCTGCTGCGGCGCCTTGCCCTGTCCGAGCTGACGGGCGAAGACCTCGCGCATCTGCGCCAGGGAGAAAAGGTGAGCGTAGAGCAACGGCAACATGCCGTTCTGATTCATCTTCCGCAGTTCGTCCCCGCGCAGCTCGCGAAGCTTCTCCTCGTCGATCATCTGGAAGCCGCGGTAGATGAATGGCTGCTGGTAACCTTCGGGCTGGATTGCAACCTCGCCATCCATCAACAGGCCGGACTTCTTCACGTCCTCCATGAAGGCGGTGGTGCGCTGGCCGGCGGTCTCGAATTGTTCGCAAAATTCGAGGATGGCCTTGGTCGCGTCGCTCGGTTGGTCGCCGTCGAAGAGGGGCTGGCCATCCTCGAACTCACCCACGGCGTGCGAAGTCGGGTCGAAACACAGGGACAGTTCATCCGTCTCCGGATTGAGCTTGGCGAGCAGGAACGGATAGCGGCGGACATAGGCAGGAATGTAAGTGGTCGTATCCATCGGACGACCGTCCTGGTCGAGGAAGACGTTGATGCCCTCATTGAGCCCCATCAGCGCGATCGGGATCGGATTCTCGCCGATCGAAAAGACGATCGGATAATTCCGCTGCGCCAGCCCGAACTCGTCGACCGTGATCGGGATCGCGTGCGTCTGCGCGATGAAGGGCGACTTCTCCACCTGGTGGATCTTCATATTGCCGTGCTGAGTTGCGTTGAGGGGCACGATCTCTTTGTAGAACAAAGGCAAATTCTGGTTCGGCGCGGCGCTCGCCATTGCAATGTCTCTCCTGGGGTCCGGCCTCACGACCCCTCTCTTAAAGGCCAGCCGGGTGGCTCTGGCGGCGGCCTCTATTGGCCTAATGACGATTAGGCAAGCGGCGGCGCTGTAAAGTGGCCGGGGTTAACTCGGCGCACAATTCATTGATTGTTCAAGGCCTCCCTGCGAAGCCGCTCCGCGGGAGAGTGGGGAACTGGTGACTCCGGCGATATTCGATCTGTTACCTCTGCTGCTCGGCATTTTCGCCTGGCAGCCAAACCAGACGAATGTCTCGCGCCTGGTGGTCCAGGACGAGGTCATCCTGCGCGTCCCGGTCCAGGCCCACCCCATCGCCCCGCAGTTCGACTGGAAAGAGAAAAAGGGCCCGAAATGCATTCCGGCCGGAGCGATCCGCCGCATTTCGCTGTCGGGCGACGAACAAGTCGATTTCATTCTGTCGGGCGGAGGCCGGGTTCGCGCGCAGTTCGACGAGAGCTGCCCAGCGCTCGATTTCTACGGCGGCGCATACCTGCAGTATGGCCGCGACCAGCAGATCTGCGCGCATCGCGACGCGGTCATGTCGCGCATCGGCGGAAGCTGCACGATCGAGCGTTTCCGGCTCCTCATTCCAAAGTTCAAACATTGACTTTTCGTCAGGGGCGCGCTTAGCCGCACGCGCCGCGTGCGCATCGGGTTGCGCTGCCTTTAACTTCCGGAACTTGAATGACTTTCGCCGATCTCGGCCTATCCGACGAATTGCTCCGCGCCGTTGACGACAGCGGCTATGGCGAGCCGACCCCAATCCAGCGAGCGGTGATCCCCTCGGTGCTCATGGGCAAGGATTTGATCGGCATCGCGCAAACCGGCACGGGCAAGACCGCGGGCTTCGTGCTGCCGATGCTCGACATCCTCCACCACGGCCGGAGCCGTGCGCGAATGCCGCGCTCGCTGATTCTCGAGCCGACGCGCGAACTTGCGATGCAGGTCGCGGACAATTTCGACAAATATGGCAAGTACCACCCGCTTTCGATGGCGCTGCTGATGGGTGGCGTTCAAATGGGCGACCAGGTGAAGGCGCTCGAAAAGGGCGTCGATGTCCTCATTGCCACGCCGGGACGCCTCATGGACCTGTTCGGCCGCGGCAAGATAATGCTCAACGACTGCAACCTCCTGGTGATCGACGAAGCCGACCGGATGCTCGACATGGGCTTCATCCCGGACATCGAGGAAATCTGCTCGAAGCTTCCGAAGAGCCGTCAGACCCTGCTCTTCTCCGCGACCATGCCGCCGCCGATCCAGAAGCTCGCGGCAAAGTTCCTCAACGATCCGAAGCGGGTCGAGGTCGCAAGGCCGGCGACCGCCAACATCAATATCGAGCAGCGGCTCCTGCAGGTGAAAGCCGACGAGAAGAAGGACGCCTTGAAGCATCTCCTACGGTCTGATGAGTTCAAGAATGCGATTGTCTTCTGCAACCGGAAGACGACGGTCCGCGAACTTGCGACCAGCCTCAGGCGATCGCATTTCGCCGTCGGCCAGATCCAGGGCGACATGGACCAGGCCGACCGCATTGCCGAGTTCGATCGGTTCAAGTCGGGCGAGATCAACGTCCTCGTCGCCTCGGACGTCGCGGCGCGCGGTCTCGATGTGAAGGGCGTCAGCCACGTCATCAATTTCGACGTGCCCTGGCAGCCCGACGATTACATTCACCGCATCGGCCGGACCGGCCGCGCCGGTGCGACGGGCATCGCGATCACGCTCGCCACCAAGGCCGAGGTCGAGCTGGTCGAGCGAATCGAAAAGCTCACCGGACTCAAAATTCCCCGGACCTCCGCTTCGAGGGAAGACGTGCCCGAGCGGAAGGCCGAAAAGCCCCCAGCGAAGGCCGAAAAGGCCCCCCCGAAAACCGAAAAACCCGCGCCCAGGGCGGAAACGCGCGAGCCCAGGGCTAGAAAGCCCGAGCCAAAGCGTTCTCCCAAACCGGACAAGCAACGCGAGGACCGTTCAACGGTGGTCGAGGACATCAAGTCCGATTGGAATGGGCCACTTCCGGGATTTCTTTCCGTGAGTGCTGATTAGGCACATATCTGACACTGGAAAGCGCGCTTCGCCCGTCCTAGCTCATCCACGGGCTGGGCAATGAAGGAAGCGCGATGACCGAGTACGTTCTCCCGAAAGTCTGGACCTGGGACCAACCGAGTGGCGGCCAGTTCGAGAATATCAACCGGCCGATCGCCGGACCGACCCATGACAAGGACCTTCCGGTCGGGAAGCATCCCTTCCAGCTCTACTCGCTTGCGACCCCCAACGGCCAGAAGGCTTCGATCCTGTTCGAAGAGCTGCTCGAGAAGGGCCACGACGCCGAATATGACGCATGGCCGATCCGCATCGGCGATGGCGAACAGTTCGGAAGCGGCTTCGTTGCGATTAATCCGAATTCGAAGATCCCAGCGCTGGTGGACCGCAGCGGCCCCGAGCCCATCCGAGTCTTCGAATCCGGCGCCATTCTTCTCTATCTCGCCGAGAAGTTCGGAGAGTTCCTGCCTGCGTCGGGCAAGTCACGGGCGGAGACGCTGTCCTGGCTGATGTGGCAGGTCGGCGCCGCCCCGTTCCTCGGTGGCGGCTTCGGTCATTTCTTCGCTTATGCTCCGGCGAAGTTCGAATATCCGATCAACCGCTATGCGATGGAGGCGAAGCGCCAGTTCGACGTGCTCAACCGGCACCTCGCTGAGAACGAGTATCTTGCAGGATCCGACTACACGATCGCCGATATCGCCGTTTGGCCCTGGTACGCGGGTCTCGCTCTAGGCCGAAGTTATGAAGGCGCGGACGTTTTTCTTGCGCTTCACGAATATGAGAACGTGCTGCGCTGGGCGAAGGCGATCGACACCCGCCCAGCGGTGAAGCGCGGCAGGATGGTCAACAAGACGTCGGGCAACCCCGCCGAGCAACTCCACGAACGCCACGATTCCAGCGACTTCGAGCTGCGGACACAGGACAAGCTTGAAGCCGCCTAGACTTTCCCTCCCTGCAAGGGAGGGATCAAGGGTGGGTGCGAACGAATGGGCTCAATGCCCATGAGTGCGCTTCTTCCGCGGCATTGCGCCGCTCCAGAAGCACCCACCCCCAGCCCCTCCCTTGCAGGGAGGGGAGTTAGAGGCCCCGATACCTCCGCAAAAAGTCCTTAGCGAAACTGGACAAGGCCTGCGCGGTGATGGCGTCGCGCAGGCCTTGCATCAATCGCTGGTAAAACCAGAGGTTGTGCTGGGTCATCAGCATCGCGCCGAGGATTTCGCCCGATTTGACCAAATGATGCACATAGGCGCGGCTGAACCGCGCGCAGGCAGGGCAAGGGCAGCCGGGCTCGATTGGCTCCCGGTCTTCCGCGAAGCGCGCGTTGCGCAGGTTCAGCGGGCCATCGGCTGTGAAGGCCTGGCCAGTCCGCCCCGAGCGCGTCGGAAGCACGCAGTCGAACATGTCGATCCCGCGGACGACCGCTTCGACGAGATCGTCGGGCTTGCCGACGCCCATCAGGTAACGAGGCTTGTCCGAAGGGAGCATTCCGACCGCGAAATCGAGGCAGCCGAGCATGGCTTCCTGCCCCTCGCCGACCGCTAGCCCACCGATGGCATAGCCGTCGAAGCCGATGTCGATCAGCGCGTCGGCCGAGGCCTTGCGGAGACTCTCATCGAGTGCGCCCTGCTGGATTCCGAACAGCGCGGCCTGTTCCGCATGCGCGCCCCCGCGGTCGAATTCCTCGCGGCTGCGCTTGGCCCAACGCATCGACCGCTCCATCGCCTCGCGCTGCTGATCCCGCGTTGATGAGGTCGGCACCAATTCGTCGAACGCCATGACGATGTCGGAATCGAGCAGCCGCTGGACCTCGATCGATCGCTCGGGGCTTAGCATGTGCCGCGATCCGTCGAGGTGGCTGGCGAAAGCTACGCCCTCCTCGCTGACTTTGGTGAGGTCGCTAAGGCTCATCACCTGATAGCCGCCGCTGTCGGTCAGGATCGGCCGTTCCCAGCCCATGAACTTGTGGAGCCCGCCGAGCTTCGCGACCCGCTCCGCCCCGGGGCGGAGCATCAAATGATAGGTGTTGCCGAGAATGATGTCGGCGCCGCTCGCCCGCACCTCTTCGGGCCGCATCGCCTTGACCGTGGCAGCAGTCCCGACCGGCATGAACGCCGGAGTTCGGATTTCGCCCCGCCGCATCGCGATCGTGCCGGTCCGGGCTGCGCCGTCGGTGGCAGAAATCGAGAAGGCGAAGCGGGTCACTCGTCCGGGCTTAGCTGGAGCGTTGCGGCAGCAGCAAGCTCGCGTCGCCGTAGGAATAGAAGCGGTAGCCCTCATCGATCGCATGCGCATAGGCCGACTTCATGACGTCGAGGCCCATCAGCGCGCTGACGAGCATGAACAGGGTCGAGCGCGGCA
>JBKPKF010000104.1:0-1719 GCA_046730995.1 Pseudomonadota bacterium | reverse complement strand
GGCGTCGTCCTTCGCGAGGCGCTGCTGAGAGAGCATTATCGCGGCGGCCAGAGTTTTTTCGTCGTCCCGCGTATCGCCGACCTGCCGAGCATCGAGGAATGGCTTCGCGAGCAAGTCCCCGAAGTGAAGTCCGTCACGGCTCACGGCCAGATGAGCGCGGGCCAGGTCGAAGAGCGCATGAGCGCCTTCTACGACCGCAAATATGATGTCCTCCTTTCGACCTCGATCGTCGAAAGCGGGCTCGACATCCCGAGCGCGAACACCTTGATCGTCTATCGTTCCGACCGGTTCGGATTGGCCCAGCTCTATCAGCTGCGCGGACGCGTCGGGCGGGCGAAAGTTCGTGCCTATGCTTATTTGACGATGCCCGTCGACCGCTCGGTTACCGAGGCCGCGATGAAGCGGCTGCAGGTTCTCGCCGACCTCGACAGTCTCGGGGCGGGATTCCAGCTCGCGAGCTACGATCTAGATTTCCGCGGTGCCGGAAACCTGCTCGGAGACGAGCAGTCCGGGCACATCAAGGAGGTCGGCTTCGAACTCTACCAGTCGATGCTCGAGGATGCGATCGTCGAGCTGAAGGCCGGCGGAATTGCTAAAGCCGAGGAATTCACTCCGCAGATCAGCATCGATGCGCCGATCCTTATCCCCGAGCATTACGTGCCCGATCTCGACCTTCGAATGGGTCTCTATCGCCGCCTCGGCGATCTCGAAGACCGTCCCGCCATCGACGAATTCGCGGCCGAGCTGATCGACCGCTTCGGCCCGATCCCGGACGAGACCGCCAATCTGCTGAGGATCGTCGCGGTCAAGCTCAATTGCAAAGCCGCGAGTATCGCCAAGCTCGATCTGGGCCCCCGCGGCGCGGTGGTTACGTTCGCCGACGCCGGTTTCCCTGATCTGTCAGGCCTTCTGGGCTATATGGAGCGGCTGAAGGGCGCCGCGAAACTGAGGCCGGACAGCAAGCTGGTTGTCGCTCGCAATTGGCCCACGTCGGAAGCGAGGCTGACGGGAGCCTTGCAGTTATCGCGGGGATTGGCGCGGGTGGCTGCGGCAGGAGAAAGAATGGCAGCCTAAGCGGCTTCGACTTGCGCCGCAGCAACGAAACGCCAGAGTTCCTCCGCGGTCAGCGCACCGGCACCGAGAAATCCCTGGTAGACGTCGCATCCCCACTCGGCGAGCAAGGCGAGTTGCGGCGTGCTTTCCACTCCCTCGACCGCGACCGCAAGGTCGAGCTCGCGGGCAAGCCGTATCATCGCGCGAACCACGATCCGGTCGCGCTCGCCACCAACGATGTCCGCGATGAGTCCGCGGTCGATCTTGATCATGTCGAGCGGCAGGGTTGTGAGGTATGCGAGGCTCGCATAGCCCGTTCCGAAATCGTCGATCGCAACCGTCACTCCGGCTTCACGCAGCCGCGCGAGCCGCGCCGCGACGGCAGGCTGATCGACGAGCAGCGCACTTTCGGTGATTTCTATCGATAGCCGCTGCGGCTCCATTCCGGCTGTGCCGACTTCGTCGAGCAGCCACTGGTCATAGCCTTCTCGGGAAATGTCTTCGGGGAGGAGGTTGATCGACAGCTTCAAGGCCTTGAGGGGCCCTTCCCAGGCGGCCGCCGAGCGAAGCGCCTTGCGCTGGATGAGACGCGACAGACGCTCGTTGAGTCCAGCCGCCGCGGCCCGCCTGAACAAGGCTTCAGCCGATGCCGCGATGGACGATCTC